>DATEEE010000217.1:0-3376 GCA_035281285.1 Nitrososphaera sp. | reverse complement strand
GCGGCTGCGTTAAGCCTCGTCGACTCGTGGTTGGCTTCTGACTTTATGAATCTCCCGCGCCCGATCCTGCTGCACCTTTCCGTTTCGGTCAGCGCATCGCTTGACAGGAAAACAAACAAGGGCTATGAGCTGTCCAGGCGTTGTGCGTCTGCAACGGACGACGATGCCCAGGGTACGCCTGACGCTCTCCAATTTGCATATTCTTTCCGGATTGATCCGACCGAAGTGGAGTTCTGGAATTTCAGGCGAAACGTGACTGACCTTGGAATAAAAGAGCTGATGCTCCCTGTCGGTATGAAGGCTCCTGTTTCAGAAAAGATAAAGCAAACTTTCAGGTTCGGGTCGCGCAAGGATGCAGAGGTGATGAAGGAGCCCGAGTTCGTCAAGGCAGACAATTACGTTCTTGTGCAGACTAGCCTCCAGGGCGACAAGACGCTTACGATCGAGCTTGCAAGGGATCCGGCACGTGTCCAGCAGGAAGGAGACATTTTCAGGATTACGTACGACGTCGGCGCCCTTTCGAGCCCGCCTCAAAGCGCGGGCGCCTCAGCCCCTCCCAAGATAGACTACCTTTCGAGCACCGGAACGACGATGGAAACCGAGTCGGACCTTCTCCAGATCGCCGACATCAGGTCTATTGCAGACCTGTCAAAAATTCACCTCCTAGGGGCGGCTGTGCTTGCTAGGATCAGGATGCTACAGGATCCGCAGCTTTTGAGATCCCGTGGGAAAATTGCAGAGCTCCGCACGGCCGGCAGCCGCGTAATCGTGCCTGCGGACTTGGGTTCTGGCCAGTACTCTTCCATGTTCGAGTTCCTGCAGTCGATTGCACGATCGTACGCGCCGTTTGTGAAAAAGATGCAGACAAAGACGTCCATGACCGGCGAGCTTATCCTCCGGGAAGAGCTCGGGGGAGGGCAGCGCAAGGAGTACTCTGTCCGAGCCAACGACCTCCGATCCCAGCTGGCCGAGACCGAAAGCGGACGGGAGATTGCGATCGCGCTTGGGCTCTAGCCGTCCCCATACAAAGCTAAAAATTGAGGAACAGCTCAAGTCCACTTAGATTTTGTCAGCTCACGAGATTTCGGACAACTGCAAGGGCGGCAACCATGTTGATTGCAATGACTGCCTATGCAAGTGCCACATTCCAGGAACAATGGAGAACCTGGCAAAGAATATCGCCCGGCTTGACCGCAGGCGGCCAGGGATTGGGGAAACCCTCTAACCTTTTTTACATTTCTTCAGAATTTTCATTGTCGAGCTTGTCGAGGTCTATTTCGGGAGCGACCTTGAAGTTTGATGCCTGGTCGCCTCGTGTCTTCCACGCCTTGGGGTAGGTGCCCGGCTTCATTATCAGCCTCTTCATAACGAATGCGATGCCCCGCGTGTTTTGCTCGATTTCATCCTTGGTCATCGCAGCCTGTCCCAGACCGACCACTTCGCCCTTGAGAGTATACACTCCCACGAGCTCGCCCACTCTGGTGTCCTTTGGGAGCGCAATAACTCCTGGCACCGCAAGCGGGGCGCCATGGCATATCGCGTCGACGGCTGTGTCCCGCACTGTTATCCCGCGTATACCTTCGAGGCAGTGTTCGATCGGAAGCACCAGCCGGCGGATTTTTTCGTCGTCGCGGCTGTGCTTGTATCGATAATACGCGTCGGCCAAGTCGTGAAGCCTCACGAGGCCATTTCCGTGCTCGGTAAAGTTGCTGACCCTCGTCCTGCGCAGCTCCACCATAGTCGCGCCGGGTGACAGGACTTCACCAAGGTCATAGATTATCTTGCGAATGTAGGTCCCTGCCTGGCAGAGTATGCGCATGAGCACCAGCCTGTCGTGGTCTTCCAGGTAGTCAAACTCGTGCACGGTCCTGACCCTGGTCGCGCGCTTTACGGACGACCGTTGCGGAGGGCGCTGGTAGATGTCGCCGGTGAACTCCGCCATCAGGGATCTCATTTTTTCACCCGAGATGTGCGCGTGAAGCCTGGCCAGCGCGAAATATTCTTTGGGGCCGAGGAGAAGGACGGAAAGTGCCTTGGTTCCCTCACCGAGACCTAGCGGAAGCATTCCGGTCGCGCCGGGGTCAAGGGTCCCCGAGTGGCCCGCCTTTTCGATTTCCAGCATGCGCTTAACCCAAGCAACCACTTCGTGGCTCGCCGGACCAGGGGGCTTGTCGACTAGAATCATCCCATAGTCCATCAGCGACTCAACCGGCCTCTTGTCAGGATAGTGGCCATAGTTGTCGTTTGTGACGTCATCGTCGACGCGGACGAGGTTCTCGAGCTGCGGCAGCTTTAACGCCACTTCGCTAGCCACCCGTCTGGCGACGCACGATGAGCTTTGATACTTCGATCAAGGATTCAAGAGGGAGCTTGTCGGTGTTGAGGACATAGTCAAAGACAGTCAAGTCCTCGCCAAAGCGAAACTTGTAGAGCTTGTAGTAGATCCGCTTGTTCTCTTCGTCCCGCAGTCTTACGATCTTTTTGGCCTCGGCAAAACCTATCCCGTCCCTGTTGGCCATCCTTTTTGCCCTGTTCTCCTGCGACCCGCGCAGCCATAGCTTTATCAGCTTGTCGTCCCGAACGAGCCAGGGAAGGGTGTAGCTGGTAATGACCGCGCCACCTTTTTTCACGATCTCTGACAGCTTTCTGTCGACCTTCTTGTCAAATGATGAGTCGCCCCTCCTCTGCTGCATGAATTTCTTTGCCTCGGCAGTGTCCCACCAGTCGTCTCGCTCTGTAGAATAGCCCGACTCTGAGGCCAGCATCTTTAGGATGTCGCCTCCGTTGTACATTGCTAGTCCAAACTCTTTTCCCAATTTGCCGGCAATTGTGGTCTTGCCGACAGCTGGCCAGCCCGAAATAACAATGCTGAACCTGCTCGCCAAAGACAATTCTAGGTCATGCTCGGCATGCTTGTCTTTGTTACTTTGGAGATGATGCCGCTGAATCCAAACGAAGTAAGCAGGAACCATCCCCAGAGGTAGATCTCGCCTGGCACTTCGCAAGGGCCCCTGACTCCCTGGCTCGGGTCAGTCTCGTTCCTCGGCTGGGTGTCGTTCTGGACAGTTTCAGCGCTGCACGAAATGAAGGGAAGCTCTACTGGCGACAGCACCACCGTCCCGCCGAATATCGTAGGAAATACAAAGATCCAGATCAGGAAAGATGGGATCATGTAGATAAACATCGGCCGCATCTGCTGCTGTTGCATCTCAAGCGCCATCTTGTTCACGTAGGCCTGGCGCTTCTTCAGCTCCTCAATCCTTGCCTTGTCTTTTTTCTTGACTGCATCGGTGTATTGCTTGCGCCATTCGTTGGTCTCCTTCATGACCCGGTTCATTTTGTCAATGTCGGTGGTCTTTTTCCGGAGCAGCGCAAA
>DATEEE010000216.1:0-2446 GCA_035281285.1 Nitrososphaera sp. | reverse complement strand
TCAGTACTCGGCATAGCACATCGCCATCCCGCAATTTCATTGCATTATTCTTGATGAGCTGATTGGCTTTTAGGTATGGAAAGCTTTAATCCCGTAAGGCCGTCTGTCAGTCTATGGGCGCCACATTGGCCCAGTTCGAAGGCCACAAGTACCTGAGCATAGAGACCTACAAAAGGTCAGGCGATGCGGTGAGGACCCCCGTCTGGTTCGTGGAAAGCAACGGCGCTCTCTTCGTCAGGACTGCAAGGGACACAGGAAAATTCAAGCGCATAAGAAACAACCCGAGCGTAAAGATTGCGCCCTGCGGCGGCACAGGCAAGATAATGGGCGACTGGGTTCAGGCTCAGGCAGGTATTGCGCAAGAATCGGAAGCCGATGATGCGTACAGGCTTCTCCGGTCAAAGTACGGCCTGCTCTATGCAATCACGAGCCGGTTCATGAAGAAAAAGTATGTCGTCTTGAAAGTCACACCGGCAGGCTCTTAGGGTTGCCTGCATGCTGTCTGGCCTAGGCACTCTCGCTTTATGATCATTCATCAAGTGATCTGATTACTTACCAGGAGCGGCACTCAATTAGCTTCATAGAACCGGCGAGACATCAAACGTCTATGTCCGGCTCATCGTGCAGATCCTGTGGCGGCCTGATGGCTGCGACCATTTACTGCGAGGTCTGCAGGGAATCCACGTCGTGGGTCTGCAGGTCATGCGAAAGGATCGAAGACGCCACCCACAAGCACCGCTAGCCGACTTCTAGCTTTTTGCCGAGCAGCATTCCCGAATACGCAAACTCGTTTTTCATCAGGGCGTCAGCGTACTTGGTAAACATCGAGCCGTCAATGCAAGAGCCGTGCATGGGGAAGACCATCTGGGGTTCGAGCCTTGCCAGCCGTTTCACAGTGTGCCTTACCGGGGTTTCGCTGGCAAAAATGCCTATTGCGCGGTAGAGCCCGATCATCGCCTCCGACATGTCATCCGACGAAACCGGCTTGTTATTTCCCGGCTGGATGAAGAGATCCGAGGGAAAGAGCGATTTCGTCGATTCCTCGAACACCATCATGCTGTCCCAGTGGTGAACGTGCGGAGTCATAATGAATCGCAGGGTCCTCTTGCCCGTATTCAGCGTTTCATTCTCCCAGAAGGATAGGTGATCGGAAGGTACGTTGTACCAGCCCATTAGGTTTAGCTGCGAGCTGAGCTGGCTACAGAGCAATTTTGTATTGGGCGAGCGGAGGAATTCCATTCCTCCCCACTCGTCGCTTTCAAAGTGGCAAAACGCCACGTGCGAGAGGCGCTCGATTGGAATGACCTCGCGCACCTTCGCTTCAACCTGCCCGTACATTCCTACGGGCCCGGTGTGAATCAATGTCGGCTTTTCGTCGTCAATTAGAAACTGGTTGAAGGTAATCCCGTATTCCTCTACAAATCCGGAAATTCTATAGATCCCGTCCTTGATCTCGGATATCTCGGCTTTTACCTCTTTTGGAAATCGCATGACCTTGCTTACTTCTGGCACAAGTGAGCATAGCAAGCGAAATAGATAAGGTATTCTGGAGCGTCAGGGCCTCCTTTGCTTTCTGCGGACACGACTCCTGGGATCATTTTCGGGGTACGCGCCCGGCTTGGGCTCTTCACCCAGCTTGCCGCCGGTAGCGTCATGAAGCGCCTCGCCTCGCCGTCGCGGCCTTCTGCGCTCAGTGCTCATGGCATTCAATGCGCACCTGATCTAATATGCATTCCGGGACACAAAATCAATAAACTACCCGCGCCATGTATGCGCATATGGAATTTGCAAATCTTTGCGAGCGCGTATTCGCGCTCAACGACGACATCAGGTACGCCGGAGTGATCGATGCATCGGGCTCCATCGTGGCAGGCGGCATGCGCGAGGGCATCAACTCTATAGTGAGCGAGACTGACGAAGAGCTCTTCCTGACCCAGACTGCGCTGCGCAAGACCATGCGTGAGAGGTTTGACGGCGCGATGGGAAGGGCAAGGTTTGCGTACGTGGAGCGGACCAAGATTTCGATTCTGACTTTTTACCTTGACGACAAAATACTTCTCGTGACGCTCGAGCCAAACCTGGACTCGCACACCGTCATGGACATTGCCGAAGACACGCTGGAAATGATAAACGGCAAGTCCTAGGTGCAGCTGAGCACAATCTTTCCCATGTGCAGGCCACGCTCCATCCTGGTATGCGCCTCCCTTGCCTGCTCCAGCGGCAGGATCGAATCGATGACTGGCCTGATTTTCTTCCTTGCAACAAAGCCGAGCAGGTCCTTCAGCTGGCGCTTGCTCCCCAAGAGGGCGCCTGCCATCGTAATCTGCTTTGTGTAAAAAGTCCTTACCGGGACTGTCGCGTCGTTTCCGGAAGTCATGCCGCAGACCGCCATCCTGCCGCCCACCTTTAGGGCAGAAATGCTCGTGGCCCAGGTTGCGGCTCCCAC
>DATEEE010000215.1:0-3260 GCA_035281285.1 Nitrososphaera sp. | reverse complement strand
AGTGAGTTTCTTTACCAGAAATCATTACACATTATATGTATTTAAGATTTGTACAAATATTTTATTTAAGAAAGCAAAATTTTGTCAAAATTCGTATAAACAAAAGCGTTGTTGAATGGCATATCTCGTATATCGAGTGCGGAATTGTGAGAATAATTACGAATTTTCGCAGAGGACCTATAAATATTTAAGAGTAAAGGTTCAACTGTCCAGAACCGGGAAATTGGGTGGGGCATTTCTATGTGCTGGCCTGTCAAAGCCAGTGCTGAACCTTTAGAAAGTCGTCTATCGGTTCCTTATTCAAGAGTTTCAAGAGTGCCTGCGCCTGCGGCACTGAAAGCATCGGCTTTTTGAAGTGGTTGTCCGTGGCAATTCTGGGACAGGCCACCTGGACGAACGCGTCGATCCCTCTGAAGATCTGGACTCTTTCCTCGGTTATGTCCGTAAGGGCGATGAGTTGTACTTTTTTGCCAAACTTTTCGAATGACTTTTTTAGTTCAAGCGCCCTTATGTGAGCAAATTGGCCCTCCTTTAGGCCGATGATGATTCCAATTCTTTCCGCGTCAAGCGCTTTATAGATGGAAAGAATCGCGCGCTTTTGCAACCCGACTGCAAATTCGTTGACCTGTGAATACTCTTCAAAATACGGGTCAAGCATGAATGTGGGCTTGTCCGTCGACATCGCCACGCTGGCCGCGTGAAACATGCTCTGGCCGAGGAAAATGTATGCGTCAACTAACTTTTGGACGTTGTACGCCGGATAGAATTCGCAGCCAAAGACCTGTGCGTCTCGAAGCTGTCCTTTCCCCCTTCCGATGACCACCCTGTATCCGTGGTCTTCAAATATCTGCTTTACCGGCTCGACCTGGTCAAGATGCTGGCTGTCCGTCAGAAGCGAAACGGTTTTGAATTTGCCCTCGAGTCCCTTCGCACACTTTTGGGCAACGGTGTTGAAGGAAATGTCGTCAAATGCTCCAATCATGAACACTTTGTCTCCGAACGAATCCATCGCGACAGTATGACCAATATTGAAGAGCAGGTCAGCACCAAGCATTTCTGCAGCATGAGTGTTCAGATCGCAAGAACCCCAGCACGTGTCCCCGATCACGTATGCTCCGATCCCAAACTTTTGGGTAATGTGATCAGCTGAATCTTGGATTTTTCCCATCAGGCCCTCAGGTCCGTTCAGTGCGACAGACCGCGGTTTGTGTTTATCAATCAAGTCAAACATCCGCTTCTCGTCAATTATGATTGTCATTTCTCATATCCTTGCGGTCTTGTTATTCTTATTGCGAATTTGGGGCACACGGCTTCACACGCGAAGCAGCATATGCAATCCCGTTCTCGAGAAGGGAGTGCCTTTCTTTCAACTCCCTCTCCCTGCCAATCGAAAACGTTTGTGGGGCAGACCTCCATGCACGCTCCGTCACCAATACATAGATCAAAATCCACGGCCACTTCGGTACCATAGATACCATGAACGGAGGCGGCGTCCCTCCAGACCTGAAGATTCCCGATCAATGAGGACTTCCTGGAAGTTGCAAAATCTGCATCGATGGGCATTAGTCTGTCCGTATAAAGGCTGATCTAGCCAAATTTAAGCATAAGCCAGTCAACAGGAATTGGAACATCAGAAACAACAGAGTATGGTCTGAGTGGGTTCTGGTTGAAAGCAGTTAGTCCGCCGCAGCACTACTATTGAGTCGACGCAGGACCTCCACGAGACCATCGTTGGGGCCGTACAATGCGCCGGTTCTTAAAGCTAGGGAAGAGATTATCTGTCGTTCTAGGATTGTGGCTCCCTGACCGAATAGCAAACGCAAGGCATTTGAAAATTCGATCGGGCGGTCGAGAATTTCTTCCTTTTTTATCCCCAGTTTTTCCAGCTGCCGATAAAGGATGGAAAGAGTATTCATGTCCAGTACTCCGAGGACTTCTTCGATAACAACAAGGCAGTCGATTCGATCCGGATCGCCCAATTTGGCCGAAGACACTCCAGCTTATGCGGTTGACTGTGAAATTCTCGAGGGTCTTTTTGCGGAGGCGCCGATCGAATCTAGGTTAAGCCCGGTCTTCTTGAGCCTCAGCAGGCCGTCAAGCAGATCACGAACTTGGGCGTGAGTAGGGTTCCAGTCCTTAAGGTGCTTGATGTTGACTTTTAGCTGTTCTAACTGTGTGTAGATTGTCTTGTCTTCAATTGTGTCAACGAGAACGTCGAGTTCAAACGGTTTTTGCAGGAGCTCGACAATCTGGTCCAGTTCCTTGATTGATTCTACTAGCGTTTCCTTGACAAATGCCGACGCAAAAACAATTCTCTGTTTTGGCTGTATTCCGAGGATGTGCTTTGCTGCGTCCATGCCGTCCATCTTGGGCATGCGGTAGTCCAAGATTACAGCATCGTACGGCGGCAGCATGCTGTGCGCGTGCTCTGGAGGTTCCGCGATGCTTCGGGTGTACTTTTTAACGCATTCTTCACCGTCGTTTGTAACTGTTACATGGTGACCTCTGCTCTCGAGTGCTATTCGGTAGAGTGTTGCAATATTGGCTTCGTCCTCAGCGATCAGTATCTTCATGCAGTATACCCTTCACCAGTAATGGGCATGCCGCTCCTAGGTATGGTAATGTACGTAGTACAGTCATACTGCACTCCAAATTTTTTTGTCATCACGCCTTCAATTCTCCTAGTTTGCGTCTGCTATTGGAGATGGTCGTGTCAAGCCAGATGAGTCGGGATCAGTCGAACGCTGAAGATGGCAGTTGACTATAGGTAAGGTTATAGTAAAAACTGCGCCTCCATCAGGGTTGTTATCAGCAGTTAAATCGCCGCCATGCGCAGTCACTATGGCCTTGCTGATATAAAGTCCAAGGCCTGTGCCGTGTATATTCTTGTCTCCCACAGATTTCGTAACAAATTTGTCAAAGATTGTCGGCAGGATTTCCGCCGGAATCCCCGCTCCTGAGTCGCTTATCCTGATGGTTACCGAGCCCGGATTTAATTCTTCGATACGAATCCTGATGTAACCGCTGGTTGTGAACTTGAACGCATTTGAAATTATGTTGTGAAGAACTTGGGCAATCCTGATGCTGTCCACATCGATCAGAAGGTCGTCTTTTACCATTAGTACTTCGACCTTGACGCCTTCGGGAGCGCTTACCTGGGCGCTGGAAGCGACGTCGTCGACCAAGCCCTTCAGACGCACTTTTTCAATGTTGTACTTTAGCCCTCCACTTTCTATCATGCTCACGTCAAGAATGTCATT
>DATEEE010000214.1:0-4915 GCA_035281285.1 Nitrososphaera sp. | reverse complement strand
GCGGTGATCTCTAGGACAGAGGAAGGAAAGGTCTTGACATCAGCGACCAGCGAGTGGTAGCGAGTAGCTTTGAAGGGATTGCTAACATTCTCAAATAGGCGGTCAGAGCTGTACCTTATGGGGCTCGTCTTGCCGTGTCTGACGCTGCCTGCATTTACCACTTTGCCGCCGTATGCATGGACAATCCCCTGGTGCCCCAGGCAGACGCCGAGTATGGGAGTGCTGGGTCCAAGTTCTGTTATGACATCGGTGCAGACCCCAAAATATTTTCTGTCTGCGGGATGTCCCGGCCCGGGGGATATGACTACCGCATCAGGGTTCATCTTCTTGATTTCTGCAACTGAAGTCTTGTCATTTCTAATCACGCTTGGCTCGGTCTCGAGTTCTCCCAGTAGCTGGGCAAGATTGTAAACGAACGAATCGTAATTGTCAATTACTAGGATTTTCATTGAAACCCCTCACTAGGCAGTGGGCGTTCAAGCGAAATTTGCGGGGTGCTGCCAAAAAAGACCGCCTCTATTCATTAGACCCTGAAAAGCAAAGAGCTGAGATCTGTATTTAAATCTAGTGCAGGAGGATGACGCGGTTATTCCATACCGAAATCTCCATAACATATTTAATGCTTTTACAACAAAATGCACTCGCTCACCGCAAGATCTAGTGATTGGTTTTGGTCAAAGTCTTCATTAACGGATACGGGAACATAGGAAGAAGGCTGGCAAGCGCGCTTGCCACAGACAAGGAATTCCAGTTTGTTGGCGTGGCAAAGTACACCGTGGATGACAAGGTCAAGGAGGCACTTGATAACCACTATAGCGTGTACGTTCCTGCAGAACTGCAATCCGCCTTCAGGGAAAAAGGGTATGGTATCTCAGGGACAGTTGAAGAAGCAGTAAAAGCAAGCGACCTCGTTATCGATGCGGCCAAGGAAGGGGGCGGGTACGAGAACAAGAAAAAACTCTACGAGCCACTAAACAAGCCCGCAATATTCCAGGGTGGAGAGGACAGGCACGGAGAAAAAGCCGTAGCTGATATCATTCACAACTCCCGGGTAAACTATGCTCAGGCTGCCGGGAAAAAGTACGTAATTCAAGGAAGCTGCAACGTGTCTGGGATGGGGCGGGTGATGGAGCCCCTTATAGAGAAATTTAGAGACAAGATAGTGCGCTTTGATGTCGAGCTGATCCGCAGGTGGGCGGACTTGGAGGACACAAAGCCAGTCAAGGATTCAATAGAGTGGGACAGGAGCCCTCACCACCAGGACGACGTTAAGGATTTTATCCCGCAGGCCAACCTTTTCGTGGATGCATTCAAGGTGCCTTCGAGAATGATGCACCTCCACCAGATGTTTATTCGCTTCAAAGACCGAGCCCCATCGAAGGACGAGATTCTGGATTGCTTTAGGAACGAATTTGGCACAGTAGTCATTGCCAAGGCAAAAGGCACGGGTGATGTTCGAAAGCGGGCCATTGAACTTGGTTTCCAACACGGCGACACCAACATGGTGCACATACACGAGGACATTCTCAGAGTTCAAGACGATACGGCAAAGATAGGCTATTCAGACGATCAGACTGGCATGGTGATTCCGGAGAACCATCTCCTACTTCAGTCAATGATTTTCAAGAGACCGCGCGAAGAAGCGATGCAGCGGACCGACGCGCTCTTTCAAATGAGCAAGAAGCGCAAAGTACTCGAGGAAGAATTCAGCTAGCCACTTTGCAGCTCACGCTAATTTTTCTGTGAGCTCCTACGAACGCAAGCACCAGGATCGCAATCGCGACTATTCGCAGCGGTAGTTGATAGTTAGCAAGAAGACTTGACGCCGCAACTCCTGCGACTCCAAAAGTGCTTGCAGCGTAAAAGCCCACCGACGAGCAGCCCGCACATATGCTTGATATCGACCCCAGCGTGGAACCGGACATCAGAGTTGCCTTGCCAACTTTTCGCCCTGACTTGAAGAGGAACATGTTCATGCTAATCACGACGCCGGAGAGGCCTGCTGTTACTATCGAAAGAAAGAATCCGGGCAGCGCGTCTTCTGGAATCGGATAGTAGAACGTCAGCAGAGGCGACAGGAGAAGCAGCCCGTCAAGGATGTTGAAAATCGCCCAGAGAATTGCCGCCGAAGCCGCAGCGAGCACCACGTAGGCTCTGCGGTGGAATACTAACTTCAGGGTCTGTCTTGGGGAGGCAAATGATGTCACGCTTGTTCCGTAACCCGCGGTTAACCCAACTTTGCTTGCTAGACATATATCCTTTGAGTCGTAAATTGGGAAAATTTGGGCTCCCGGAGCGGAGCGTGCAAGTTCCGGCCCAATGACATAGAAGGCTTCAAATATGGTGGAGCGCAATTTATATTGAAATGGCCCAGCTTCAAGCGCGAAAGGAATGCGCGCTATGCGGGACTACTCTTCCGGTTGGCGCGGAAGTGAGCCTGTGCAATGAATGCATGAAGTGCGCCGATTGTTGTGTCGGCTTGGAAAGACTGCGAGACTGATCATTCTACCATCTTTAGCGTATCCGTTATGGTCATTATTCCAATCACGTTCCCTTTTTCGCTCACGAGGATGCACTTTGAGAACCTGACGAGTGGGATCACCGCTTTTGCAGGAGTAGCAACATCGACAATCGGTGGTGGTGAATCCATGAATTCAGCGGCCGGGACATTGCGAAGATCTTTCTCTTCTTTTTCCACCATTACCCTGGCAAGCGTGTCTTCAGCCAAGATACCGACTACTTTTGAGCCATCAAAAACTGGTATCTGACTTATAGAGTTCTTCCGCATGACATCGATTGCCATGTGCAGCCTCAGCTCCTTCTGGACTGATATCAGATTTCGGCTGCAGACATCACCCACCTTCATAGATGTTCGGCCTTCGAGAGAACCGAGAATCTCAAAGATCTTTCTGGCCGTCTCGTAGCTCGGCTTGCATCTGCCAGACTCTATTTGATTAACCATTGAAGTGCTTACCCCTGTTAGGGCGGCCAGCCTTCGCTGGGTAATGCCAAGACGAATTCTGGCCTGCTTTATGTATTCGAGGCGGGGCAGCACACCGTACGGCAAACATTTCTCACATATACACCATTATCAGCTGCGCGAGTGGAAGCCTTCGGACCAGCAGAGCGTGGGGATGGCGAGTGTCGCAATTATTGCAACGGGTTGGCATGGTACATCGGTCTTCTTGAACCTACCGGATTTATGTAGCCAATCTGCATACATGATTCACTTTGAGAGCTGCTGCGGCGCTCGTTGCAATCGGCCTGCTCTTGTTGGCGATAGCGCCTGCTGCGGCGCCGACCGACTCGACACCCGGGCATACATATTCTTCGGGCAACTGGGCACCACTCGCGGCAACGCCCGGCGCCGTCCGAAGCACTGCAATAGCATATTCGCCGGACGACCAAAAGATCCTGCTCTATGGAGGCAGAATTCCCAACGGCAATTTCTTTAGCCAAGTATGGGTTTACGACATTGCGTCCGGTTTTTGGACTCACAAGACAAATCCAAACTGCGACCCTTCCTGTCCTGCCGGCAGGGCGGTTCATTCTATGGTTTATGACGATTTTAACAACAAGTTTGTAGTTTTTGGTGGCTATCTAGTCGGGGTCCATTCGTCCGAAACTAACGAGGTTTGGACCTACACCTTGTCCACGAACACTTGGAAAAAGCTGACGTTCGGAAGTCAGGCATTACCGGAACGGCGGCACTGGGGGTCTCTGGAATACAACCCAGATCAAAAGGCTACATACCTTTTTGGCGGTCACTTCAATAACGGAAGCTGCCCCGGTGACAAGATGTACAATGACGTTTGGAAGCTCAATATCGCCGGGTCTACTCCTAAATGGACAAATATGAATCCCCTGCCAGACCCAGTTCATGGCAAGCCTGCAACTCGACAGTCGGATTGGGTCTACAATCCGGTTGAAAAGGTATTCTACGTCTTTGGCGGAAAACAGGAGCTGGGCCCGTTAAGCTGCGGAGCAGAAGATACGCAGGAACTTCATTTTAACGATATTTGGGCATATGATCCTGCCACAAACCGTTGGAGCATGATCCAGCCAAACAAGACAGATTATACGCATTACCCGATGGAAAGACGGACCGAAATTGTTTATGACGACGCAAATAATAGGGTCATCTTTTTCAGTGGATTCAGAGAAACGGACTTGATCTATGCTTCTGACACCTGGACATATGATTTTGACGACCGGAAATGGTCGACCGTTCAGGATTCTGACGGAACTTTGCCCCCTGCGAGAGTGCAGATGGCGGCTGCATGGGACACTAGCGGGGATGCAATGTACCTCTACGGCGTGAACAACTTTGTCGTAGCGGGAAGCTTCTGGAAGCTCAAGACTGCCAAGAATAATATCAGCGTCGGCTGCTTTGGCAAACAGCCGGTTATTTTTGGGACCAACGTAAACGACGCATCCCTCATGGGAAACGACGCGGTGAATGTAATATTTGGCCTGCTGGGAGACGATACGATCAGAGGCGACTTGGCAGGCGACTTTCTCTGTGGCCACAAGGGAAACGATGACATCTTTGGCGATGCAGGGAATGACCGCCTGCTAGGGTTCGACGGGAATGATTCAATCCACGGGGGAGAGGGAGATGACGATATCCGGGGTGGCATAGGTGACGATCAGCTTGAAGGAGGTCGGGGCAAGGACAAATTTGATTGCGGCGCGGGAACGGATGAAATCATTGACTTCGAGCCTTCAGAGGGTGACACAAAGACGGCCGACTGTGAAATATTTTGAGGACGTCTTGAATATTGTGCTGTTCTGATGCGACTGTTAGAAGCCTTATATTATGTTCGCGAGGATTTTCGTTGTGTCTGCTTAGAACATGGGCAATGACAACGGTGCGACAAAGTGGGATTCAGTAAAGAGATACAAGTTGACCAAG
>DATEEE010000213.1:0-2266 GCA_035281285.1 Nitrososphaera sp. | reverse complement strand
GGTAGCGATCGCGATGTGTCCACAGCGCCGAACTGAAGCAGTACGCCCCTGTTCCCGGCCTCGACGATCTTGATGCTAGAAGCAAGGACTATTACTATGACGATAACTCCGATTATGATCGGGATAACCAACTTCGTGATTTTGGGAAGCCTGTTGCTACTATTCGAATATGACCGCGGATCTTCGAGTGGTTCGCCTTCTGGCGTCGTCTTTCTTTGTCCTGGATACACGCCGCTCCTGTAAGCCCGCGATTCGGAGTATCTCCTGTATGCAACGAATCCTATAATTCCTAGAATGATTACAGTGATTGCGATCCCGATTATCGTCCCTGCATCGACCATGCTCAAAGCCCTCCGAAGAGGCTGCAATGCAAACTATTTGCCATAAAATTTCTTTCCAACAGTGTTAAGGAGGCACTGATCTCTATTAAAATCTTACAAGTGAATCTGGTCGCAGGCAGAAAAGGGTCCCCAAGAATAGTTTTGGGCTGCAGAAATTTCTAATTGAAACTTTATGTGTAATAGAGTCGTCGCCAAGATTTTAATACCGAAACTAGGGAGCTAATTTGAAAGCAGGGCGGTCATGGTCTAGTTTGGTTATGACATGGGCTTCCCAAGCCTATAACCCGGGTTCAAATCCCGGTGACCGCATTCTTTACGCGCTCGGTCGTTTTCATCAACGTAGCCCTCGAGCCTTTATCGACCAATGAAGCGCGGTTGCAAGAAAAAACAAGAGGTGCCACTGATCGCTATCTCTGGGCCTGTCAGCTCATTGCAGCGTTTACTAGCGTCTGCCTGAAATTCCAGGCATGAGGCAAAATTCCTTGCCGTTTCTGAACGCGATCGTTCGCGCAGACAACCTGTCCCTTGCGCCTCTGCGGTTTGTATCCGCGTTCTGCGAAGTACCGTGTTCGTTTACTATTTCTATGCAGACTGTGTCCTTGAACCTGAACTTTAGCAATCTTGCTATCTGGCGCGCCATCCGGATGTCCCCATCGCCGATCCGTACAACCTTTCTCCTGGACGCGACCCCGCCAAGTAGCACCGATACCTGCTCCACCGCGTCGAGCGGAGACGTTTCGACCGAGCTTGCCAATTCTTGGCCAAGATAAAGCGCGGAAATCCCGATCCTGCTCCCCGGGTCAATTCCGATGGTTAGCTGGTCGTCGGCACCGGCAAAAGCCATCGTGCGGAGTATTCTAGCCTTGGATACGAAAGGGTGCTTTTCCAGCTCGGTGTCGAGCATAACTGCTACATCCCTGCCAAACAGGCCCGCCTCCCGCTCTGTGGTTATGATGACTTTGGCGTCGGAAGCGGCCGCCTCTTCGGGCGTTCTGGATTCAAACTGCAGGTTCAGGGTCCTTAATGCATTGATAATGTTGAAGTACGGCCTGCCATGAACGGTTGCGACCGCCACTCTTGGCCGTTGTAAAAGCTCCTCAGTCAGGGGCGCTCTATCAACAATTAAGGATGGTCAAAAATGACTTTTAAAGCTTCTGGATCTAGTAGAGTGACAAGTCGATTTCGAAGACTCTTTTATCAGCCGGGGTATTTGCTGGCAATCATGGTAGTCATTTACGAATAGAATCCATTTATCAAATTCTAGAAATGTTAAATGCTTCCTTCTAGTAGCCAATAGCCAAAGTGGCAACCCAGGCAGAGCAAATCCCAAATTGGCTGATTAAAGCTGAGTATGTGGAAACGTGCAACTGCGATTACGGCTGTCCTTGCAACTTTGGCGGCTTTCCCACCTATGGATTCTGCAGGGATATCATGCTCTATCATGTCACCCAAGGGAATTATGGAACGGTAGACGTGGGAGGCGCAGACGTCGTGTGGGCTGCTTCATGGCCAAAAGCTATCCATGAAGGAAATGGCACTTGTCAACTATTCATTTCAAAAACCACTTCCAAAGCCCAGAGAGATGCTCTAGTCAAAATATTCTCAGGTCAGGCAAACGGTGAAGGCCCCTTCGCGATATTTGCTACGACATGCAAGTATTTCCTAGAGCCACAGTTTGTTGACATCAAGAAAAAGATTGATGGCAAGAAGAGCAGTTTTTCAGTCCCCGGCGTACTGGAAGTCGAGGTTGAATCCTTCAAGAATCCTGTCACTGGGGACGAGCAAGAAACAAAGGTACAGCTGCCGAAAGGCTTCATCTTCAAATTGGCGGACGCGTGCAAATCAAAGACTATGAGGATATCTACACCTTACCTTAACTTCGATGATTCAGGAAAGAGCGCGTTCTATGCCAAAGTGACGTATAA
>DATEEE010000212.1:0-4119 GCA_035281285.1 Nitrososphaera sp. | reverse complement strand
GTAGTTCTCAAAGGCTTTACCATTGCCGTAATACTCGGCTTTGCGGTAGTCGCTATCTACTTTTACTCTACCAGCATCGTGAATGCCGGCCTTGGTGAGCTATTCGTTGGGATAAAGGGCACCATGATAGTCATTGGATCTTATTACGTTCAGACTGGACAGCTAGATTTTGCGGCGTCACTTGCCGGGATTATTGTTGGCCTCTTGTCAGCGACTGTCCTATTCGTCAATTCAATCCCAGACTATGCTGCAGACAAGGCAGGGGGAAGACGCACCCTTGTAATCATGATTGGCAAGAATCGCGCGGCGAAGGCCTTGCCTCTTTTCTTTGTTGCTGCGTACTGCCTCGTAATAGCGGCCGTCCTGACGGGCCATGCAAAAGTCTACGCTCTGGTTAGCCTCGCTTCTATTCCGCTCTCAATTCTGGCGTGCAGGGAGCTCTGGTGTGATGGGGATAATCCTGACAGGACAGTGAAGGCCATGTCGCGAACTGTGACATATTCCAGGCTGACAGGCAGTTTACTGGCTATCAGTTACCTGATATAGGTGGCTTTGCCTAAAGTACTAGAGACCAGCGCTTTCTATCAGACCGATCAGCTGGTCGTACTGCTCGATGAATTTCTTGCCCTTTACTGTGATGGCAATGAGCCCGCTTACTCTGTGAATCATGCCCTTCTGTTCAAGCTCGCCAAAATGGTTCATCATCTTGTCGTAAGAGAGGCGAGTAAAGTGCTGTATGTGGGTTGGACGCGCCACTTCGTTATGCAGGGTGTCCTCTTCGATCGCGCATAGGATATCGTAGAAAAGCTGGAGTTTATGCCGCTTTTCTTGCTTCAATCTCCATCTTTCTCCTTGAAGTCGCGCTGTGCATGATGTACGCGAAAATGGCAAGCCCTGCGACCCTCGCAAGCGTCGAACCTATGAATGCCACCGCGCTGTTGTCAAAGAATGCAATGACAAGCGAATATTGTTCGAGCCACAGGAGCGCAAATGCCGCCGGAACGTACAGCAGCCTGATGTTGGCAGCTCTGACGAGCGATGCTATGGCACTCTTGAAAATGTATCCGATTACTACGATGTTGAGGACTCTCAGGTAAAAGCTGAGGGTTGCAAATCCGGGATAGTCGAAATACGGTTCGAATGCCAGAAGGGAGGTGGGAAGCAGAAACGGGATCGCAACCATTAACAGCGGCACCACCGTTATGGCAATGTCTCTGCCTACATGGCGGCCTTTCTCTGCACTAGAATTCTTGTAGTAGTACGACAATGCAATGAGCGCAAACGCTTCGGCCTGCAGCAGCATTTGGATCCAAAAGAATGCCGGGTAGAGGATCGGGTCAGAAACCAGCAATACACTTGCAAGTTCAAATAGGAACGACGCCCCAAGGAACGCAAATCCTACTGGGAGGCCAAGGAGGTAGCCAAAGCCGGCAAAGCTGTAAGACCGGAAAAAGCTCTTTGCTATAGTTATGGAGAGGGCAACGCTTGCCACCGTGATCACCGACGCAACCAACGGGGCCATGGCCGGGCCTAGCAAAATGTAAAAGTTTAGCACGTTGGGGTCGACTACGGCCAACATCACTTATTCGTGAAAGCAAGTCATAAGGCTTGCTCCCTTCAGGGGAGTGGACACATTCTAACTATTTATTACCTCAAAAGGGAACACGAGGCAGCCAATTGGGAGCGTCCTACAAAGTGCTTGACGGGTTCGCAACTCCAGAAGGCACTTCCAGATACGTCGAGTACGCAATATCACGAGGCAAGCCAAAGGAGCATTTCAAAGCCTTCAGAGGGTTGCTGCTTTCAAGCCTTGGCATGGGTACTTACCTGGGCGATATCACCGCAGATGACGACAGGGCGGTAGAAGACGCGGTTATCGCTTCGGTCAAGTCGGGCGGGATTAATGTCCTAGATACTGCAATAAATTACCGCGCCATGAAATCAGAAAAGAGCATCGGCCGCGCGCTCTTGAGACTTGCCGAGGAGGGTGCAATTTCGCGTGATCAAGTTTTCATTTCAACAAAGAACGGATACATCACGAACGACGGTGATTACCCCAGTGTTGACGTAATGGAGTACATTCAAAAGATGTACATCTCACAGGGCGTCATTGGCGCTAGCGACATAAGTTCTGGCTACAACGTCATGAAGCCCGGGTACCTGGCAAAGTGCATTGACAGGTCCTTGATGAACATGCACCTTTCCACGATAGACCTGGTCTACATCCACAACGCCTTTGAGAGCTGGCATCAAGATGTTGACCGGGAAACGTTCAGGTCAATGCTAAGAGCGGCGTTTGAAACCTATGAAAAGTATCGCGGGCTGGGCAAGCTGCAGTATTATGGTATGGCAACTTGGACCTGCTTCAGGGTGCGACCTGGCGAGCAGGAATACCAGTCGCTGGAAGAATGCGTCAAGATTGCGGCTGACGTGGGCGGGGAACAGCACGGCTTTAGGTTCATCCAGCTGCCCTACAACCTTGCTTACAGCGAAGCGCTACTGCTGCGGAACCAGTCCGTTGGGTCAGAAAAGAATCTGACGATCCTGGAAGCAGCACGCAAGCTGGGAATCGGAGTGTTCACCAGCATACCTCTGTTTCAAGGAAGGCTGCTAAAGGCAAACATTCCAGACTATTCAGGGTTGACGGATACAATTCCTAAACTCTTGCAAATCATTAGGTCCAGTCCCGCTGTCATCGCTCCTCTCGTGGGACATAAGAGAGCAGACCACGTTGTCGAGAACCTTGCTATCACGGATCATCCGCCGCTTGGCGACAATGAGTTTCGAGAAGCAGTATCCGCGCTGACAGGGCAGCGGCTCTAGATTTCAGACAGCGCCTGTGCGATACTCGATCTGTCGGGCGCATCAGGAGCAAGCTCAAGGTAAGTGAGCAGGTCACTTTTTGCACCAAGATTGTTTCCGAGTCGCAATCGTGCGATCCCTCGGTTCTTGTAGATCGACCCCAGCCTGGTGGGGTTTATTTCAATGGCTGCAGAATACGCGGCTTCAGCCTTTGAGAAATCCTCCTTCTTGAGGTGGTAATTGCCCAATCCGCGGTGAGCAAGGTAGTACCTCGGGTTGAGTTTGATTGCGGATTCGTAGCAGGCGGCTGCCTGTCGATCGCCTAGATCGTTGTACAGGCTCCCGAGCATGCACCAAGCCTGGGCATTGTCGGGATCAATTTCGGCGGCCATCCGGAGTTTTGCCAGCGCGCCATCCGCGTTGTTCTGCTGTCGCAACGCCTCGGATTCGAAGCAGAGCCTGTTTGACCGCTTGAACTTGACGCCGTCGTTATCTATGTGATCTCTCATGTCAGTCGGTACGATGACAATTGTCGTCCTTTCCTCCTGGTTCCAGTCGTCTTCGAACTTGGCTTCGGGGATGGCTCCTACAGCGTCAGGTTCGGCCACATAGGTCATGATACGCTTCTCGTCCTCGCTGTAACCAGAGACGATCAGCGCATGCTGCATGACATTGAGAAGGCCCGGTACTATAACAATAGGCGGGATGCCCTGATCAATTCGCTTCTTCAGATCCTTGATCGATCCCTTGTAAATGTAGGAGACAAAGCCATGGCTTTCTGCGAACTCTATCCCTCGAATAAGCACCGAACCTCTCGCGTCGACCGGCGAAGCTCCCGAAGATGCAGGAAAAAGCTCTTCGCCCCAGTACTTTGCAATCACATTCACCACTAACGGGAGCTGCGAGTTCTCCTCTGCTTTGCTGACCAGAGGAAGGGCTAGGGAGTGCTCAGAAGTTCGGGATTCCAACCGTCACGGTTCTCCGCACTGCAAATAAAATCGTTCGTTTCAGAGTTTGACGAAGTTGGCTAGCAAGCCAAGTCCGTCGGTACCGCTCTTTTCCGGATGGAACTGAGTTCCAAAAATCGGCAGATGGGTGTGCGAAAAGATCTCGTGTTCGCAATCTTTGGAATATGCAAGTGTAAGGAAATCTGCTGGCAACCGCGCAACGCAGAATGCGTGGCTTTCGTAGACCTGCAATGCTTGCTTGTCTCCTGTGAGCGCGTTCGTCCGGCCTACCGTCACATGCGAATGGCCCTGGACGTGCGATGGCATTCTTCGGATCGTGCCTCCCAGTGTAAGTGCGATTATCTCGGCT
>DATEEE010000211.1:0-2563 GCA_035281285.1 Nitrososphaera sp. | reverse complement strand
CGACGCGGTGGAGCACGCCAGGAAGAACCACATTGATGCGGTGCTTGTTGATACAGCCGGCAGGATGCAGACTTCTCGAAATCTGATGGATGAGATGGCAAAAATCGTGCGCGTGGTCAAACCCGACGCCAAGCTGTTCATAGGGGACGCTCTTGCAGGGAACGACACCATCAACCAGGCGCGAGAATTTTTCCAGTATTCAAACTTTGACGGGGCCATATTGACCAAGATCGACGCTGACGCCAAGGGTGGCGCAGCGATTTCGATCGCCCACATCACTTCAAGGCCAATAGTCTACGTTGGAGTCGGGCAGGGTTACGACGACATCATTCCGTTTGAGCCGGACAGGTTCATTGAATCTCTGTTTGGGACGGCGGCGGAAGTGAAGGTGGAGGACTTGATGTCACAACCGAGGGTTGCCGAGCCAAAACCTCCCGAGGAAGCGAAAGTGGAACCCATGCCCGAGCCTGCTCCCGCCGCGGAAGAAATGAAGGAAATTGAGCCAAAGGTCGAGCCGGCCTCACCCGTGGCATCGGGCATTTTCGCAGCCAAGAATCAGCAACGGGAACTGGCCAAGCCAGCGCCTACTCCGATCCCAGCTCCGGCTCCTGAACCCAAGCCGGAAAAGAGAGATGAATCTAGAGTGCAAGCCCCTGCCCCAGCTCCTGTGAGCAAACAGAGTGAGCCAAAACCGGCTCCAGAACCCGAATTGAAAGTCTTAGAGCCGCCACAAATTGCAGAGGAGCCGAAAGAAAAGAAAGGGCGGTTTGGGCTGTTCAAGAAAAAGAGCGAGGACGAAAAGAAGAAAGAAGAGGAAAGGAAGCGCAGGGAAGAGGAGGAACGCGCGAAAATCGAGGAAGAGAGGGCGCGTGCCGAGGAAGAAGAAAGGAAGGAACACGAAAAGGCCAAGGAAGAGAAGAAAAAGCGGAAGACAGATAAGGACAACGAAGAAGACAAGGTCATATACCTGACAGATGAAGACATTGAAGACCTTCTCAAGTAAGAAAAAAGACGTTCTAAGCATGGCCGATCTGGACCAGCGAGAGATTACTACAGTGCTAACACTGGCTTCAAAGCTCAAGCGGGAGCAGAAGGCCGGCAGGAGCCGCCCGCTCTTGAGCGGCAAAACACTCGGAATGCTATTCCAAAAGCCATCGACGAGGACCCGAGTGAGCTTTGAGGTGGGCATGTACCAGCTAGGTGGCAGCGCAGTCTACCTCAGTACCAACGACATCCAGCTGTCGCGCGGTGAATCGATAGAAGACACTGCCAAGACATTGTCACTCTATCTCGATTGCCTGATGGCGCGTGTGTACGATCATACAGACGTCCAAAAACTCGCCTCATTTTCCTCAATTCCAGTAATCAACGGACTGTCTGACATGTTCCATCCATGCCAGATACTTGCCGACCTCCTCACGATCCAGGAATACAAGAAAAAGCTAAAGGGCGTCAAGCTAGGGTGGCTCGGAGACGGGGACAATGTGTGCAACGATCTCTTGATCGGCTGCGCAAAGACAGGCATTCACATGACTGCCGCGTGCCCGCGCGGGTACTCCCCCGCATCAGACGTGGTTTCGATCGCCCAGTCGGCAGCTTCAAGGACCGGTGCCGAGATCATAGTTACAGAGGATCCTGCACTCGCCGCGAAAGACGCCGACGTTGTCGTGACTGACACGTTCATTTCCATCGGCAAGGAAGAGGAGAAGGCTACCCGCGAAGCCATGTTCCTCCCACGGTACCAGGTAAATTCAGAGACTATGAAGCTTGCAAAGCGCGACGCCATTTTCATGCACTGTCTTCCGGCCAAGCGCGGGCAAGAGGTCACGGGGGAAGTGATAGATGGGCCGCGGTCAGTGGTCTGGGCAGAGGCAGAAAACAGGCTGCACGTCCAAAAGGCGCTTCTGTGCCTGCTGATGAAGTCGTCAGTCTAAAGTTACTGCTCTTCCTTTGCGGAGGCGCTATTCTTTTTTCGTCTCATGAACATGAACCCGACAATTCCGATGAGCGCGGCTACGATAGCAATCCCTGCAATCGTGAACGCGTCCGAGGCCTGCTCTGAAAAGGACGCCCACGCTTCTCCTAGATAATACCCTACAAGCGTAAGCGCCACCGACCAGACCAGCGATCCAGCAAAAGTGAACGCAACAAACTTTGGAAGACTCATCCTACCGATGCCAGCCGGGATAGAAATTATCTCGCGTATTCCGGGAACCATCCTCCCAGTGAACACGGCTACCGTACCGTACTTTTCGAACCATTTTTCAGCCTTTGCTATTTCATGCTCGCCAATCCTGACATGTCTGCCGAATCGAATGATAGCCGCCCGACCAACTTTCATGGACACAAAGTAAATCATTATGGCGCCCACCGTAGAACCCAGGGCCCCAGTCGCCGCCATCCCGATTGCGTTCCCGAGCCCCAAGTCTTCTTTGAATACCGTAAATCCAACAAGCGGGAAAATCACTTCGCTCGGAATGGGAGGAAATATTGTCTCTATAAATGCCGCCGCAAAAACCGCAGGGTAGCCGTACTGGGCGATAAGGCCGGTGAGAGAGTCCAG
>DATEEE010000210.1:0-4141 GCA_035281285.1 Nitrososphaera sp. | reverse complement strand
ATCGGAGAAGATGCCCGTGGTAAAGGAAAAACTCAGGGAGATCGGAGTTGGCGGCATGACGATCTCGACTGTGTCCGGATGGAGCAAGCAGCGCGAACTCCACCTGCAATGGAGGGGCCAGCCGGTCGCTTACGATCTTATTCCCAGAGTAAAGTTTGAAATCGTGCTTTCTGACGCAACTGTCGAAAAAGTGATCGACACAATTATCGAAAATGCTAGAACGGGCGAACATGGTGATGGTATCATTTTTGTGTCCAGCGTGGGCCAAGCATTCAACATAGCAACGCTGGACAAGGGCGAGAAAGTCGTGCTTTGAAATTCTCCATTCGCGCCGCGACGAGTCTTCTCTTTGCTGCGGTGCTTATCCTGCCATCGCTGATTTCTAGCACCGCGGTTGCCGCATCATACTATTCTCCCCAGACTAACTTTGCAGAACGCTCTGTCCCCGAAGCATCCTATTCATGGGACCGGAGGTCGGTCGAAGGTTGTATCTACAAAGATCCCGAAGTTCCGAATTCGTATTATGTCTGGACAAAGCTGGCTGTGCAAAAGTGGAGGCAAGCGCTACGTGAGTTCACCCAAAACGAAGACCAGTGGTCATTCACGGCCAGGTACGTAAAGACAGAAAGGGACTTGGAATCTTGCGATGTCAAGATCTACATCTTCGATACCTACAAGGACTTCCACGGCTACCCCGAGCAAACGGGTGCATACACGTCGGTTAAGGATACGGATGGCAACTTGGACGCCAGGGTATACCTTTCGCCGTTTATCTTACACGGCGACGGCGTGACCGAAATCGACCTGCCCTCGCATGCTTTTCGAAATTCGGCCAATCACGAAATTGGACACGTGCTGGGGCTTGGGCATATGCAGTCAGAAAAGGGTTATCTAATGTCTCCCCAATTCGACTATCACGAACAGAAGGCTGAATTTCCCATCACGACACTTGAACTGGAATCACTCGTTGATATATACGGCAGAGATGGTTTCCAGCGCTGAACCGCGTCACAGGAGTATGAATTCCTATCCCTATGGATACCAGCATGTCAATCGTGCCGAGATGGATTTGACTGACGCAGTCAGGTCCTCATAATCTCTATATAGGATTCTCCGGAGAATCTATGATCGTGAATTTTGAACGCTATCTCCAGGCCGGCAAGATTGCGTCTGAAGTCAGGGAGATGGCGCGTAGAAAATATCACGTCGGCTCCACCCTCTACGACATATGTGAAACTGTGGAATCGCAGATTCGGGATCGGAACGCGTCTCCTGCTTTTCCGGTTAATGTCAGCCTCAATGAAATAGCCGCGCATTACACGGCCGAGCCCAATGATCAGACTGTCGTCAAGGAAGGCGATGTGCTCAAGATCGACATCGGAGTTCATGTTGACGGCTTCATTGCTGACACGGCGGTCACGGTGTGTTACGATCCCAAATTCGAATCACTTGTCAAAGTCGCCGAAAATGCGCTTGCCGAAGCGGTACGACTAGCGAAAGCAAATACCAAAGCTAGCGACATCGGCAAGGTGATCGAAGCGTCCATCACAAAGTACGGCTACAGGCCAATTCAGAACCTGAGCGGTCATTCCCTGCAGCAGTACACAATCCATGCAGGCAAATCTATACCGAACATTTGGACACGTGGGTCGTCATTTACTCTTCTCGCGAATGAGGCGTATGCCATAGAACCGTTCGTCACGACAAAGGACGGCCAGGGAGTGGTCTACGAAGGCAAGGTCCGGAACATCTTTGGCATGACATCCCGCAAACCGGTTAAGGAACCCGAGGCAGACAAATTGCTGGAAGAGATATGGAACAGGTTCAAGACGCTTCCCTTTGCCCTCCGATGGCTGAACGACAAGTACGAAGTCAAGGAAGCAAGGAGGCTTCTTGATGTCCTAGTAAGGAAAAAGAACGTACACAGTTATCCTATACTGGTCGAAGGGCATGGCAAGACAGTCGCTCAGGCTGAACACACAATCATACCCTCCGAAACCGGGGTTACGGTAGTAACTTACTAGGACCGGTCCTTGTTCTTATCAGGCGGATACTCGCCGTATATCGCGGTTATGAGCGTGTCCGATGACGAACATTTCTTGCACGTGGCACCCGAGTGGTAGACATAGTCCCCGTCGTCGAACTGTCGCCGGAACTTATCCCCACACGCCCGGCACGTCTCCTCGGTAAAGATTTCTGGTTTAATCTCCTTCTTTTTTCTAAAGAACATGCCCTTATTGCCCAACCCCCAGAGTATTTCCGACCCCAATGACAAGGACTGACTGTCCCTTTTCCGTCCGTTCCTCGATTACGGTATGCACAATGCTGGTGACCTTGTCAAACGAGTCGGCGATTTCCTTGCGCATTATCGTAATTGCGTCCCTGACAGATTGCTTCACGATGACGGCGTAGACGGGAATGTCGAGTTTCGTCGCAACTTCTTCGATTTGGTATTTTTCGACGCCGATTCCTCCGATCGCTGCGCCCATCCCTTCCGCGACGTCCCCCGTCCGTTCCCCTTCCAGTTTTAGTGCGGCATCAATCATGACAATAGCGTCTATTTTTACGCCCATATCACCTGCGAGCCGATTTATTGCTTCACCCGGCCGACCTACGGTGCCGGCAGGCCCTTCAGCCTTTAACAGGTAGATCTTCCTTCCTTCATATTCGTCCTCACTCCAGACGGTTTCCCTGGCTGCTGATTTTTTTTCCTTGCCGAGCATCATCTTGCCGACTATCATGGGCCCTATTCCGTCCCCGATAGGCTGACCAAATTTGAAGGCTCCGATCGCCTTTTGAAGTGCCTCTGCTTCTTCCAGCAGCAGCGGCATGACCATCTGCAGCTGGACGAGAACAAACATGCTTGTGGTTCGCTTGCCCATGAGGTAAAAATGCCTGACCACTTTGTATATCATGTTCAGAGCAGTTGCGGCCTCGAGAATATTCTCCATCCGAGAAACGTTGCGTTCTGGCGCGCCCTTGCAGAGTTTCCTTATTTCTGCACGCATACGGTCATCCCGGGTCCTCATGATGTGATCCAGTTTTCGCACAATGCCATTTGGATCCAGATCAACTGGCATGATGGTGAAGTACTCAAGCAATCTATCAATCCCCGCAGAAGGGTCGACCTGCATCCCAACAGAGGTCTTGACGTAGTCGATCGCCTCGGTGCGCGCGGTTTCCTTCATCGATTTGAGCTTTACCAGCGAATGCGAAATTTCATTCAGTATAATGCGCGACTGGAACTTTTGCGCATACATCATAAAGAACGGGACAACGGCAAATGAAATTATGTAGACCCACATCCAAGGACTGTTGGGATCGAAATCGGATCCTCCGAACAGTCCCTCCAATTGCGAGACAAAAGATGAGAAGCCTAGCATATGATAGATTGCCTTATTCCGGATCGATCGAGACCAACAAGCTCAATTAAAGGTTACCCGTGTCTGCACGCGCATTCATTTTTTCTTGGCGTGGCAGTCACACTGGCACTGAGCCAGCTTGACATCGAAGGAACAATCGTGATTTGGGCCGCAGACGTCATTCAGCGGCCATTCCCCCGGGCAGTCGGCATGGCGCTCACGTTTGCAAAAGAACGTCAGCATCGATCATTAGTGCACCTATAGCCGATTTAACGTTTTGTGTCAGAGTTGTATGTTGAAAAGCTGCGGGGCGTAGATGGAGCCATCTCTCACGCGCTTCACCTTCGCCACCGAAAGGTAGTGTGGCCAGACTGTAACCATGATTGCGCCTTCTGGCACACCTTCCGGGACTTCAATCACCACGATGTCGGCCGCGCTGACACCGTACTCACCCAATTTCTCCTTTGCGAGTGAAACATGCTCCTGAGGCATACCGCTGCTATAGACGTAGACATTTCCGGTATACTCTATTTTCTCGGCTGACATCTCGATTCGAATTGGACTTGGCAGGAAAAAAACGTATCTAGCTAGTCCGAGCCGGAATCGCCGTAGATCAGTTTCATCTCATCAAATGTCAGCTTTTCGCCACTAGACATCTTTTTCAGTGCTGCTTCTTTCAGCGTATTCCAGCGGTCCTGATATTCCTTATCGCGTTTTGCACGTTCTTGAATCGCTTCCTGCCGGGCAGCCCGTCTGTCGTCCACTTCCTTCTGCCTCTT
>DATEEE010000209.1:0-17782 GCA_035281285.1 Nitrososphaera sp. | reverse complement strand
AGAACCCATGCTCGCGCCCCGGGATCTTGAAATTGAGCTGACATCCAGGAGCCCCGGCATTGTCTCTGTTCCTGCCAAGGTTGTCATTGCAAAGGGATCGGACTATGCATGGTTTAACGTGGGAGTAACCGATTTGGCAGGTGAATCTGAAATTTCGGCGCTGTTTGGAAACCAGATAATTACCAAGACGCTGAAGGTGGTCGAAGCCGGTAGCCAAATACCGAACGATATCAGCTTGATGCTAAACCTTCCGTCTAACAAGATGCAGATTGGCTCAGAGATGCCTTTCTCAGTCTACCTAGAAAATAACGGCGAAATAATGCAGGCCCCGGAGGACGTTTCCGTTACATTCGATTACGATAGGTCACTTCTAAAGCTCAGTTCAGGAACAGTTACGATCAAGAAGGGAGATTATTACGGCCTGGGCACTGCAAGGTCACTTGAAAAATCGGGAAATGCGTTCATCAAGGCTTCAACCGCCAGCCCCCAGACGGACTCAGTGTCTACGGTAGAGATTTCACAGACCCAGCCGGCAGCAATTAAACTGCACGTATTTCCGGACAAAGTCGGAGTGAATGAAAAGCACGTCGACGTTTTCGTCGGCCTGGTTGATACTTCAGGCAACCCCACAGTCGCGTCGGCAGATATCAAGCTCGACCTTTTCGCGAGCACAAGCGGTGTCCAAAACATTGACGCCAATTCTGCCGTCATAAGGAAAGGCGAGTATGGTTTCTACCAAAGACAATCGATACAATTCTTTGCAGGCCAGAATGTGACTATCGGTGCCACAGCGCCGGGCTTGGGAGTAAGCACCGACAGCTTTGACGTCGTTGAAAGGGCGCTTCTGTCCAACAGTGCCAAGGCGCGCGAAAAGGCCCTAGAGATCTTCACCATACCGATTGGCATGCCCAGCGACGCGACTTCAGTCGTGGTATACCAGCTGAACGCCATAGAGGACGATGATGACGACTCTAGCGACTCAAACGGAGACGGCGAATTTGACACTAGTGATGTCCATCCGATTGATGCCCTTGGAGAGGGGGAACACTATCCAGTCCAGTCAGGGCTTCTTTACTCCCCAAGCCAGGGGAATCTGAACGTTGTCACGACTGACCTCACCGCACTAAGAATTGTTGACCCAGGTTCCATATCCGCCGGAAGTTCGTACGGATCAGCGATAGTGGCTAGCGGGCGAGAGCCTGGAGTGGTCGACGTGTCCGTTTCGCTTGCGAACACGGCATCGAACACCGGACCCCTCGAGATCACCGGAAGCCTCACACCGGTAAAGACAAAGATATTCTCCCCGGCAGGGATGGGTTCAGAGTCCCAGTACCGGATTAACTTTAACCAGCAGGGATCTGCTGACTTGTTCGTAATTACCCTTGACTCTGATGGGAGGACGGCGAGGGCTGAAACTGGCGTCCAGTACCTGATCAAGCCAATGAATGTACTGACAGAAATTGCTCCAGACACGACTTTTGCGTCGGTCCCGATTAGAAGCAGCAACTTCTCCCCAGTCGAAGAAACAGCAGTGATTTCTGCCATTCCGGTAGGAGTTAACGCTGACCCGATCCTTGCTGTCCAGTCGACATTCGACACGGTATTTTTCAGCAGCATCACCGGCAAAGTAACGTTCCCGTTCGATAGCGTGATTGGCTTTAGCAAGACCCACCCGATAGGGACAGTCCAGCTCACCGACGTATTTGGGAATCCGCTCCTTGCGTCGGAAGAGGTGACGATATCGATAACTTCTCCACGAGCAGGCGCTATAAACACACCCATTGTAACGATACCTGCTGGCAAGTCGTTTGCAAGCTTTGTGGTATCAACTTCTGGAAAGGCCGAAAGCCTGACCGTGTCAGCTTTTGCTGACGGGATCAGATCGACTTCGTCGGACCTCGTTTCCATACTCGCAGATCTAAAGGCAGCGTTCGTTCCTGGAGGAGCGCTCGTCGCAACCCAGCAGAGCACGATCACTATTCAGACCGATGAGGGGACAAGCGTGCTCTGGGGATTTCCCTCCACCATTAAGGTGACCAGCAAGGAAGACAGGGCGATGACTCTTGATCCGACTGGCAATTCGTATACCGCAAAGGCTCAGGTGGTTGCACCATCAGCTGGAAGCTATGCCGTTGACGTTACTCTGCTCAAGGACGGCTACAAGCCCACAAGGATCTCAAACTCGATGATCTTCGAAGCATTTCAGGCGCCTCTCACAGTAGTTATTTTCCACAATGCGCCATCGATAGAATACGGTAAACCCGTGCCAATGAACGTCAGAGTTGTGGACTCTTCCTCCAGCCCGGTTGCCAACGCCTATGTAAGAATCAACCCGGGACCGAATGCAACGGCCGTTCCAAGTGAAGGCATGACTGATTCCTCTGGCATCCTGACCTTCGAGTACACTCCGACGGGCGCCGAAGCGAAGGGAATGGTTACTGCCACTGCTGAAAAAGCCGGGTACAACATGGGAGTGCAGAACACGAACTTTGAAGTAACTAACGTTCCAACCGTCCTGCCGTCCTGGCTAACATTTGGCATCATTGGAGCGGTCGGTGCGGCAGCTGGCGGCGGAGGAATTTATTACATCAAAAAGCCCAAAGTGGAGCAGCCAGTAAGGCGTTCAAGGACTAGAAGGACTGAAGAATCCGACGAAGATGTACAGCCCTAGAATCCAGGGCTGCTATCATCGGCTGTCCAGAATAATCACGCGGGCTCGGCCTTTTCCGCCATGACTGCGACGGCCTCCGAACTCTGACTGTTCTGTTCCGCGTACTTCCGGATATAGTCCAGCATAGCTTCCTCCAGCGCGTTCTTGAAGTCTCCCTTTTTCAGTCCATGTCTGCTATAGATCACGTGACGGAACTCTTTTACCAGTTTGTCGTCGATCTTAGCATTTATTATTGCCAAGAAACCATCCCGACTAACCTAGTTTGTGGATGCATATAAAGACATACGTCTATACATTGTATGAATATACAGCTCTATGTTACATGCCATAAACACGTACGCTAGCTCGTATCTTTCTCTGCGTTCTTTTGTACATAGTCCTTGATTGCCTCTTCTAGGGCCTTGGTGAGGTCGCCCTTCCTGAGGCCATACTTCAAGTAGACGACATGGCGAAATTCCTTGAGTAGCTTGTCGTCGATTCGTGCGTTTATGAGAGACATTAGTTATTGAGAGCGGATGCCGGGTAATAAACATGTGTTTCTTACTTGATATCATTATAAGATGTTATAAAGAGATATCCTAAGTCAGACCGCTCATCAACAGGGCGAGGATGTCGCCGGCAAGAATCATCATGACAAACCCCGCCGCCAAAAAGAGTAGAAAAGGGGTCGCAGACGTCACCCAGACATCCTTTCTCGTCTCGTATTCAGCAGTTTCGGCAGGCCTGAGCCCAAAGTCAAATGTCCTTCTTCCGTCCACGACTTTCTCGATAGGAAACGAATACTTTGGGTCGTCTGACCTGTGACCTATCAAGAGTGCCACGAGCTTTTTTGACGGCGGTTCGTGCTGGAGTCCGTCAAAGAGCCTGCCCCTCTTTGCTGTGTTTCTTGCGAGATTGAAAACGAGTTGTACCATCGAAAATATCACCCCGTTCGTCAGGACTACCAGCGGAGAGAAGGGGTGGATGCTGCTCTGCACTCCCAGATCAAAGGCAGGAACAAAGTTGAACAGCGGAAGTATCGCGGCAAAGGTAATCACGGCGAGCATGTCAGCCCCGCCAAACAGCCCCGAACGGTAGATTCCGTATGAAACACCTGCTGCAAGGCCGATCGACATCAGGACAAGGATCCCCTCATTCGTCGAAGACGGAAAGTCAAAGATGTAGAGTATGCCGGCAGTCGCGGCAAAGAACAGCCACAGGATATCGCTTATCGACCGGTTCTTCAGGTCAAAGTAGGCCGAAGCTCCGAACATTGCAAGCGCAACGGCCACCCTGATCATGCCGATATCGGAAAGCAGTTCCACCAGCTCTATCGAATTCTGAATTTATTTATTCATTAGCAAGTTTCCCTTAAGACACAAAGGGTTCCTTGATTGAGACTATCAGGCTGGCTATTTCTGGCCTCATGAGGTGAACAGGAGGCATTTCCCCAGTGCTGACCATTTTCCTCATCTTTGTCCCCGAGAGTTCTTCTTTGAACTCTGGGCCGTGCGGACAGTTCCTCTCGTTTGCGAACCCGAGGCACTTCTTGCAAAAGTAAAACGCCGGGAAGAAGACGGGTTGGATTTCAAGGTCCGTATAGTCCTTGAATATCTCGTGAGCGGCGAAAGGGTGGTAATAGCTGCCCACCCCCGCATGGTCTCTTCCGACTATGAAATGAGAGCAGCCAAAATTCTTACGCATGATGGCATGATGGATTGCCTCCCTCGGACCCGCATATCTCATTTCGGTATGAAGTGTAACGAACATCGCCCTGTCCTGCGGGTAGTAGTTTTCTATAAGTGCCTCATAGGCCGCCAGTATGACCTCGTCCTTAAAGTCCCCCTGCTTTTTTTTGCCAATCAGCGGATTCAGAAAAAGCCCGTCGTAAATGTTAAGGGCCGCCTTTTGCAGCATTTCGTGGGCCACGTGCGGCACGTTCCGGGTTTGGAACCCGACGACAGACTTCCATCCTTTTGCCGCTATTTCCTGGCGAGTCTGGGCGGGACTCTTTCTGTGCTTCCTCAGAGGAGAGTCGGCAATCCTCTTTACGACCGTGATTCTTCCGCCGACGAGGTTAGATTTCATGTTAAACATTTTCTCCACGCCGGGATGCTTGATGTCATCGGTCCCGTAGACCTGCCTGGCACATTCAGTCTTGTTCTTGAACGGATAGACTTCCTCTGCCCTCACAGTAGCGAATAGTTCGCCTTCATTTTCCAGTGCAAAGTCACCCGCGTCTCGTATCTTTGTAGCGGTCTCATCATCTACATCCAGCACTATTGGAACAGTCCACGCAAGTCCGCTCTTGAGCCTGCCAGAACTCACAATGCTCTCAAAGTCATCGCGCGCGACAAAGCCCTCTAGCGGACTAAAGACGCCGTCCGCGATATTCTCAACGTCGTTCCGGAGGTCACCGCTTACTGGGACGGCATACATACCATCGACTATCGAGGATCCGAACCTGGAAACGAGGCGTCCTCCGTGAGGCTGCGGAATCGAACTAGAACCCGTCACTTGCAATCACTCTAGTTTCCTTTTCCTGACCGTCGGATCGAAGTGCAGACCGCATTCTTTGGTCGAGGCATTCTCCCACCACCACCTGCCCGACCGAGGGTCTTCTCCCTGTGCTACGGCTCGGGTACACGGCTCACAGCCGATGCTTGGGTAGCCTGCGTCGTGAAGCCTGTTGTAAGGAATTTCGTTTTCCTTGATGTAATCCCAAACCATTTCCGACGTCCAGTCGGCAAGCGGGTTCACCTTGATTATTCCGCCGTGCGAGCCATCGATCTCGACCTTCTTCGTCGAGGCGCGAGTCAGGACCTGGTCTCTCCGGAGACCGGTTATCCATCCGTCAAGGTTCATAAGAGCCCGGTTGAGAGGTCTGACCTTCCTGATCTCGCAGCAGAGCTTTCGGTTTTCAACGCTGTCATACATCAGGTTCATCCCTCGAGTCCTTACCATTTCTTCAACGTCAAACTGATCCGGGAAATATACATCGATTTGAACGCCATACTTTGCGCGGATTGCATCCATTACGTCATAGGTCTCTTGGTTAAGCCTGCCGGTGTCAAGTGTAAACACTTTTGCCTTAGGTTGATCGATCTTTGCCATCATATCGATGATTACAACGTCTTCGGCCCCAAAACTGGAGGCTAGGGAAATTTTGCCACCATAAGTGTCAAGCGCCCACTTCAATACCTGCTGGGCCGTCTTGCCTTCAAATTCCTCCGCGAGCCTGTCTAGCTCGAGAGGAGTGGGTCTGGACAACTCCATCTATCGATGATGTTGGGAACTCAAGTCCTTATAATATTTGTTCTTGAAATTAGGGAATTACGCTGATCCGCGGTATGGAGCAGCTGACCGTAGGTATACAATGCGACACACGAGACCTCAAATTGCAGAAGTTTGTTTATTAACAAGTAATCTTCTATATAGTGTGAAAATTAATCTACTTAATATAGTGAAAACTGGGGGAGATTGAGCTTGCTTGATAATTTTTGGGATCAGATTGATAAGTACAGCAAGCTAGGCTTTGACCCGGCGAGATGGATCTCTGGCTGCTCGAGTCAAGTTGACTTTACGGTACTTCGCGACGCGCTGCGGGAAGTAAGAAAGAGCACTGTCAAGGTCTCGCATTCTTGGTTTGACGCGTTCTACCACATTGACGGGAAAAAGCCAGAACTAACGCGGCGCGTCTTTCGCCTTGCAGAACCTTCAGTTGAAAAGGAAGTGATGGTAAAGAGGGCGCTTGCTGTTTTCCGGGTTCACACAGATGCGGGCGAATCACCGCAGGCGTTGTCAGAATTGCTGCAGGAATTCCTCAAGCCGTTCGCTGCAAAAGTCTCGGCTACGTGCACGTCGGCACTACTTACCGAGCACAAGGATGCGCAGTTCGCATTGTTTGATTACGTAGAGCTCCACAGGGGAGACAAGATCGGCTACATGCCTGCTGTTGCCGCTGTTACTGATATTGCCCTAGTTTCCGAGGACCCTGGATCTGAAATTCACAGCAACATTGCAATGACAACGGCGATAGAAAGGTTGAACCTTCTAGGTTGCGGCAGTTCATCGACTTTCAAGTTATTCCCGGCGTACGATGCTCCCACTGAAGAGCTCTTGGATACATTCAGGTCGAATCTTGATGCCTATACCTCACGTTACAATCTTGCAATGGAGGACTATAGCTCTCTGAAATTTGGCAGGATGTATCACGGGACGACAGCTATGGCCACGACACCAAAGGAACTCCCCACCAAGTACGACCAGGTAGAGGAGGGCATGGAAATAATTGTAACCAACAAGTTTGGCGGACTTCCGGCCCTGAGTCTGTACATGTTGGCGCGCATGAATCCAGAGAACATCGAAAAGTTCACAAAGGCTGGAGTGCCATTCGAGTCGATCACCCTGGCAAAAGATGAGGCGGCTAAAAACCTGAGTGAACCCCATTTTGCCCTCGGGAAGATAATCTCAAAATACCTTCCGGATTTTGGAATGCCTTACGACAGAAATTCGCACATTACAGCTGTCTACCCAGTCGGCGCACGCGGGATATTCGCGATTGGGACGCTGGCTGAGCTTTGCTCATCCCAAATCTCCATAAGTAAACTTCCTATGAGACATGAGGAGATGGAAAAGTTTGCAGCTAAGGAAAGCCTGGTTCAGAATGGCACCGCTTCACTTAACGGGTGCCACCTGATCGTCGCATCCAAAGAGGTCAGTCCGCAGATAACTGACGATCTTCGCAAGCATAATTTTGGGCCCGAAAGCATAGGACTTGTTGCAAAGAAAGGCATTGTATCGGTGACCTTCTCGCCGGAGCTAGAGGTTGAAGAATTTGTCGCGTCAAAGGCAGCGTTTGACAGGCTGATTTCTCCGAGCACGCAGCAGGTAGCGACCTGAATTCTCTGCGCGCATAAAGACCTTAATACCAAAATTGCAGCTCAAATCACATCATGCAAGAACCAAGTTGCGTATTTTGCCGAATCTGCTCGGGCAGTTTGCAGGCAAACATGATCGCACAGAACAATGCTGCCATTGCGATACTAGACGCTTTCCCGCTCGCCAAGGGTCACGTGCTTGTAGTCACAAAGTCGCATCGCTCAAAGGTTCAGCATCTTGAGAAGCAGGAGGTAAGCGACCTGTTCCAGCTTGTTTCCAGGGTTACGGGCGCTGTTGAAGCTGCGATGGGCGTGGAGGCGACAACGATTGCCATTCATAACGGCAGGGACGCTGGCCAAGAAATACCGCACGTTCACGTACACATTATTCCGCGTTCCGCAGGAGATGGCGCCGGCCCGGTTCATTCGATGTTCCGGATTCGGCCTAAGCGTTCAACGCCTGAGGAAGCGGCCTCTGTCTGCAGCTTGATTTCTTCTGAACTTCCTGCGAACTAGACGGAATGCAAGTATTGGAGTCGTCGATCCAAGGTTTCCCTTTATCGCGTGACCGGAGAGAAACATGGCTAGGCCCACTACAAATAATGCGGCTGGTACAAGATTCCCAAATTCATGGCTGAGAAATAATCCAAAGGTAGCGGCTCCTGCATAACAGGTGACGCCCACCAAATGCATTGCAATGTTGACAGGATGCCTGTGGGTAACTTTGACCAGGAGCCACCATGCCTTCACCCACTGCACAGTAGTCCTAGAGGCGGCGTTGAGAAATAATCCTTTCCACTAGTGCAGGGATTTCTGATAGACTCTTGACAGAATATGTCGCCCGCTCGCAATCATTTACAGGCTCTTGCAGCACAAAAAGCGAATTCGTATAGCGGATCGTGGTCATACCTAGGCTCGTCGCTGGACAAATGTCCGTGTCAAGCCTGTCCCCAACCATTACGCATTCCGATGCCGGCCTGCCCGCTTTGAGGAGGGCGTACTCGAATATTTGAAGTTCAGGCTTTGCCATCTTGATGTCCGACGAAATGACCTTTACCTTGAAGTATTTTCCAAGTCCCGAGTCATCGAGCAAGTCAAGAATGTCCAAGGACTGGTTCGCAATAATTCCCATGTCAACCTGCATTTTGGCTAGTGCTGCCAGCATTTCTGGCGCGTCTGGGGCAAATCTGAAAAAACTTTTCCTACCCTTTTCGATCTCTGGATAGATCTTGGACGCGATCGAATCTTCGAATCCTGGCGATGTCAGAAGCCTGCTCACTTCATGGACAAGCTCGATCACGCTTCCGTGGCCTATTCTCCTGTCCCTGATCACGCTATTTCTCACTGACAGATAGTTTCTCTTGTCAATCCTCGCCCCGAAGCCATTTAGGATTTCAAGGAACCTTTCATCAAAGTAATTGATAAAATCAGATTCGTCAACGAGTGTCTGACCCAGATCAAAAAAGACAAACGGCCTGGCCAACATGTGGCTCATCGCGACATGCGCTTTTGAATTTTTCTGGTCGGAAGTGAGATCAGCGCGCTCGACATACTTTAAATAGCGTTTTTTGTTTTCACGCGATGTCACACAACCATTGTCTCTGAGTAATCGTGATTATGACATAATCGTAGCAGGCGGCGGACTCGCAGGTCTTATTGTGGCCAGCTCCGCCGCATACTATTCCCGCCAATCGGCGAGGATCCTCGTGGTGGATCGAAACCCGATTTCGCAGCTAGGCAAAAAGACCGTCACCGGCTGGGTCTGTGGCGACGCTGTCGGCAAGAATACTGTCGATTACATGACAGAGCGCATCCAAATAAAGTGGGGCCACCCAGAAATCGAGCATCCCGTCAAAGGAGTGCTTGCGTATTCTCCCGATCACGAAACAGGGATATCTTTTGACGGCGAGGGCTACATACTTAACAGAAGGATGCTTCCCCAGCGCCAGTTCAGCGACGCGACAAAAATGGGAGTCGAGGTAAGGGACAGGATTGCGCTGCGCTCCCTCGTGGTTGAGAACAATTCTGTGATCGGGGTGGAAGGTGACGATCTTGCGACAAAGTCGACTTTCCGCAAGACTGCAAAGCTCGTAATCGACTGCACTGGTGTCACTTCGGTCCTTCGCACCAACCTTCCAATAAATTCATTCATCCAGCGAAGGATTGACCGCGACGATTTAGAGGCCACAGGGAGGTACATTTACAACTTTGACCTAGCCAAGGACGACAAGACGTATTTCGACCCTGATTATTGTATAATTCACCTGGACCAGACGCTGGCACCAGGAGGTTATGGCTGGGTATTCCCCAAGGGGAATAGCAAGGTAAACATCGGATTGGGCGTTCAGCAAAAGGCGTTTGACGCCCGGAACAAAAGGATGGGTGTGCACCCTGACCTGAAAACGCTGATAGACCAGTATGTCGAAGCAAACCCGGTAATTGAGAATCCGGCTTTGGCGGACGGGGCCGAAGACGAGGGCAATGCGTGGGGGACTTGGCAAGTGTCTGTCAGGCGTCAGAATGATTGCATGGTCGCCAACGGCTACATGCTGGTCGGCGATTCGGCCTGGATGCCCAAGCCGCTCGACGCAGGGGGCATCGGACCTGCGATAATCGCAGCTACGATAGCAGGCAAAGACGCAGTCGAAGCCCTTCAGGCCGGGGATACTTCCGAGAAAGGCTTGTGGAAGTACAACAAACATTTCATAGACGACTATGGGTACAAGACCGCCGGGCTCGAGGTATTTCGAAGGATGCTCCAGGGCCTTACCAACGAGCAGATCAATTTTGGCATGAAGCACTTTCTTTCAAAGATGGACATTGACAAGATCACAAAAGGCGAACACCCGGAGTTCAGCACCGTTGACAAGTTGGGCATGATTATCCGGGGCGCCATGAACAAAAAGCTGGCTGAAGATCTAAGATATTGCGCTGATTCGAACCGCGCGTTGACGGCACTCTACTATGACTATCCGGAGACTCCTGAAAGATTCCCCGACTGGAGCAAGAAGTTGCAAGGCCACCTTGCCGAGGCTTTTGCAAGGTACAAGTAATGACGTCGCGCTATGCCATATTTCCAGTCAAAGAAACTATAGAGCTTTCGGAAATCTCTCAAATAAGGCGCATCGCAGACGAGATGGTCGAGACCTATGCGACGATGCCCGAAAGTTTCAGCTACAGGATATTGCTCCCGCGTGGGGGCAAGTCTACGGGCAGGGCAAAGAGACTAGGGGTTTCGCTTCAGGGGGAGTTCATCCTGGGCGTGCGAAGAAAAAACATAGTGCCCAGAGTGCGGGAAGTGCGGTACCTCCACGACGAAAATCACTACGGATGGCTTCTGGCAGACCCTGCGATCTTTGATTCGTTTGAATCGCGTGCCTAGGCTCTACTGGCTGACTCGCCGCCGGCCTGCCTATCGTCTTCCTTGCCCTTAAACCGAGACATAAAAAACGGCTGGTCCAGCTTCATTGCGTTGCTGAGTACTATCGAGACGAGCGACCCAAACAGAATCCCGCCAATTATGTCAGTCGGATAGTGCTGCATGACGTATAGCCGCGTGATGCCGATTATCACAGGGAAGCTCCAGAGCGCATAGCCTGCAAGCCTTGACTTGTTGTAAAGGGCAAACCCAACAATGAATGCGAGCGCCGCCGACCTAGCCGCGTGTCCCGACGGGTAGGAAAAAGCGGCGGCGATCGGGGCCAGGCTGTCGTCTTCGAGCACGAATCCACCCAAGATGTCCGCCGATGGGTTGAAAGGGTACGGTGGAACGTGCCTTCCCACAGCGGGCTTGATGTACATCACGAGCACGACAAGGACTACAAGAGCAATGAGAAAGATCATTCCCACTTTACGCGTCCGGCGGATAATCGTGATGATTATTCCAAAAACAAAGAGCGTCGTTACGTCGCCCAGAGACGTCAGCAGAATCATGGCTGCGTCTGCCGTCGGATCGCCAGGAGCTTCCGCAAAATACCTGCTTGCTGCGTCATCCGGCCCGGAGGTAGCCCCGCTGCCGACCACAATGGTGAAAATAACGAAAGCCGCGACAAGGAGGGCGAAGTGTATGGACTTTGTCCTTATCATCCATGGCGGCCTGACTGCGGCGGACAACCCAGAGTGTTGAACTTTTCTTGCCGTTTATTCGTTTTGGCTAAATTTTCGCATTACAATTCGGACAGGTCTTCTCTTCTTCAGGAGGAGCAAAAAAAGTCTCGATGCCGCATGCTGCGCATTTCGTTACCTCCATTCTGTTCCACAACTTGAAATAGCGGGTATTGAAATTTTGCGCTATGGGCCGCAGCATACCGGATGCCTCCAATTCGAGTAAGATGTCCTCAAGATCGAGGACATCCAGCTCTGCGCCGCGGTACTTTTCAACCTGGCTTAGGTATTCCAGGATGTCATCGTTTGAAAACCTCAGATCCGTGTCGTTAAAGTTGTCATGGATGATTTTTCTAATGTCGTGCCTGCTTACTTTTGCAGTGGTGGACATCTAGAGGCCCTTGGAGTCGTCCTGCAGTTTCTTTGCAGACTCGGGGTCCCTGTCAGAGTAGTACTTTACCATCCCGAGCTTTAGGACCTTCAAGGAGAGCAGTGCGCACTTGATCCTTGCAGGCCCGAGCGAAGTGAGCCCGATGTTTTCCAGGATGTCATCCTTTGAGAGCTCCTTTATGGAGGTGAGCGGTTTGCCCATAACCATTTCAGTCAACATCGAGGCGCTCGCCTGGCTGATTGCGCAGCCCCGGCCCTCGAATTTTACGTCCCTTATCTTGTCGCCATCGACCTTTAGGTGGATGTCGATCTCGTCACCGCAAAGCGGGTTGCTGTCATGTATGCTCACATCCGCGTCAGGCAGCTTGCCCTTATTGCGAGGGTTCCTGTAATGGTCCAGAATAATTTCGCGATAAATGTCATCGCTCAAATCTTGAACAGTCTCCTTGCTTCATGAAGCGCTTCAATAAAGATGTCGATCTCTTGTTTTGTGTTGTAGATATAAAAGCTTGCCCGGGAAGTGGCTGCCACGTCAAGCCTCTCCATTAGCACTTGGGCGCAGTGGTGGCCGGATCTGATAGCGACTCCGTGATCGTTCATGATGGTTGCAAGGTCATGCGGATGTATGTCACCAATGTTGAATGAGACTACCCCGCCGCGGTGATTCGGGTCAGCCGGTCCGTACAAGGTAACGCCCTTAACTTCGGAAATCCTGTCCAGAGCGTGTCGGGTCAGTTCGATTTCGTGCTCCCTTACCCTGTCCATGCCAAGGTTGTTCAGGTAGTCGATTGCAGAGCCAAAGCCAATGACATCGGCGATGTTTGGCGTGCCGCCTTCGAATTTGTATGGGAGATCGTTGTAGCGCGTTTCGTACTTGTGAACTTCCTTTATCATGTCGCCTCCGCCCATGAACGGGGGCATCTTCTCGAGGACATCTCTCTTTACATAGAGCACACCCACGCCGGTGGGACCCAGCATCTTGTGAGCCGAAAAAGCCATAAATTCGCAGTCCATCTTTTGAACGTCCACAGGCATGTGAGGAACGGACTGAGCCCCATCGATTAGAACCGGGATTCCCTTCGCGTGGGATTTGCTGATTATTTCCTGGATGGGAATTATTGTCCCAAGCACGTTAGACATGTGGCTGACAGAGACGAGCCCCACCTTGCCGCTGTCAAGGTACTTTCCGTACTCTTCCATCCTCAAGTAACCCCCATCGTCGACACCGACGTAGTCAAGGTGGGCGCCTTTTTCCGACGTCAGGATCTGCCAGGGCACAATGTTGCTGTGATGTTCTATTTCGGAAATGACTATTCTGTCATCCTTCTTGATATTTGCGCGGCCCCACGAGTAGGCGACCAGGTTGATGGCTTCCGTGGCATTTCGTGTAAAAATGATCTCCTCGTTGTGCTTTGCATTGATAAATCGAGCAACCTTTTCCCTTGTAGTTTCGAATGCTAGCGTGGCCTCCTCCGCAAGCTGGTGGACCGCGCGGTGAATGTTTGAATTATAATTCAAATAGTAATCATGTATGGCATTGATCACGGAAAGGGGCTTTTGCGTGGTGGCAGCGTTGTCCAAGTAGACAAGAGGCTTGTCTCCGCTCACCCTGCGCTTCAAGATAGGAAAATCTTGCCTTATTTTTTCAATGTCAAGAGAGCCGTGCTTTTGCATCACGCTGTTAACCCAGCTTTATATAAATGGCATTTTCCTGTATTTTAACCTTGTAAGTTTTTAGCGGCTGCTCTGCCGGGAGGTTCTGCGGAATTCCCGACTCCAACTTGAAGGAAGAAAGATGAAGGGGGCACGTAACGGTGTTTTCCTCCTCGTTCAAGATGCCTGTAGAGAGGTCAGCATATGCATGCGTGCATATCCTGTCCGTGGCGTACACGTTTCCGCCGGACTTTGCGAGCAGAATCTTGCTGTCTCCGTGGTCGAAATCTAGCATTTCTCCATCCTTGAGAGACTTTGAGTCACACACCCTAATCCAGTCTTCCATGCCGGTTACCTGTACTTGTAGTGCTTCTCGAACAGGTCCTGAGTTTCCCTGTACCGGGATTTCTCCACTTCGAGGATTTGCTCCATTGCCTCGTCAGCTTTGAGCATCAACGGCTTGCCCTGCCACTTGTTTTCCATAAGATAGTTGACCCATGCCCTTATCATGGGTCCCATTTTTCTTGAGAGAGGTTCGAGGAAGCCGGCGACGATTTCTCTCTTCGCCCCTTCCCTGCCAAGGCCCCTTGTTGTGAGGTAGAAGATCTGGTTCTCGTCCATCTGGGCAACGGAAGCTGAATGCGTCGCCTTGACCTCGTTGGTTTCGATTTCAAGGCCTGGTATCGAGTCAGACTTGGCACCCCTGTCGAGCAGGATCGCGTGGCCCGCCAGATATGATTCGGTGCCTTTGCCTTCCTTGCCGATTTTGATCATGCCCTTGAACAACGACTTTGAAGTGTCCTTCAGGACGGACTTCACGAGCACTCTCCCTCTTGAATGCGAACCAAAGTGCAGCAGGTTTGAAGTTACGTCGAAGGACTGCGTGTTCGAACCGAAAATAATTTCAACGTCCTCCGCGGACGCTCCGCTGCCTTTCAGAATGCTGTCGGTCTTGTATCGCGAAAGTAGCGAGCCGAACATGGCTATATACCAAGACATCTTGCCATCTCTCTCAACAAACCCTTTGCGGTTTGAAACGGCCGTGCTGTCTGGGGACATGGCCTGGAGGGTTACCATCTCCAAATGCGCGTTGGGGCCGACATGCGTTTCTAAAAGTTCAAAGTAGCCCTGCTGCATCTCTGGCCTGCCGGACACTCCGGGTGCGTATAACTCCTGAACCACTGTTGCCTTTGCGCCGGACTCTGCCACCAGCACATTGCGAGCAATGAGCGAAGTCCCGTCATCTGCCAGGGATGTAACCAGGCTGATCGGCTCTTCGATGACGACGTTTCTTGGAACGTATATGAAAACGCCGGATTGGAAAGTCGAGGCTTCAAGCGCCAGGTACTTGTCTTCAGCTACGTTAACGGGATTCGCATCCATGTGATTTCTGAGAAGGTTGCCATTGCTCCTTAGTGCGTCACTTAGCGTCGATACAATAACTCCCTGCTTTGCCAATGTCTCTGGCACAAAGATTTTTGCCTGCCCCTGACCTACCTGGAGAATTCCGGTTTTTCCTTCGAGCTCTTTAAGTCGATCCTGAAGGTCTCTATTGATTGGTCCGTTCTGCTGAGGACCCAGGAAGAAATGAATATTATCTGGCTTTATCCGGTTTGCGTCGGAGTACTTTGCATAAAGTGGAGAAACTTCGGATGGAAGCGACTGATATTTTTGAAACGCTTCTCTTCGCAGCGAAACCAGCCACGATGGCTCACCCGACGCTAGGGACTCGACATTTTTTTCACTTATTGAGGAAAGGCTAGCAGTTGCCAACTGACCACACCGCGCAGAGCAACGCCCCTAGCCGACAGAGCCTTCCATTTCGAGCTTGACCAGCCTGTTAAGCTCGACTGCGTATTCCATCGGCAATTCCTTCGTGAAGGGTTCCATAAACCCGCCGACTATCATGGAGAGCGCGTCTGACTCTGAATACCCTCTGCTCATGAGGTAGAATATCTGGTCTTCGCCGATCTTTCCTACCGTGGCTTCGTGAGTAATCGTGGCATCGTCTTCATTGACCTCGATATACGGATATGTGTCGGTCCTGGAGCGCTCGTCCAGCAAAAGCGCGTCGCACCGCACGTTTGACTTTACGCCGGTCGCACCTTTGGCGACATGGAGCAGGCCCCTGTAAGTCGTCCTGCCCGACTCTTTGCTGACTGACTTGCTTGTGATCCTTGACGTAGTGTTGGGTGCAAGGTGCACAGCCTTTGCGCCAGCATCTTGATGCTGGGCCTTACCTGCGAATGCAACCGAAATGACTTCAGCATGAGCGCCCTTGCCAAGCATGTACACTCCAGGGTACTTCATGGTAAGCCGGCTCCCCAGGTTGCCATCAATCCACTCGACTTTTGCATTCTCGTAGGCATATGCCCTCTTTGTCACGAGGTTGTAGACATCCTTGCTCCAATTCTGGATGGTCGTGTAGCGAATCCTGGCTCCTTTCTTTGCGATGAGCTCCACCACGGCAGAGTGCAGGGATTCGGTGCTGTAGACAGGCGCGGTGCAGCCTTCGATGTAGTGGACGTCCGCTCCTTCGTCGGCAATGATAAGCGTTCTTTCAAACTGGCCGATGTTTTCCGCGTTGATTCTAAAATAGGCCTGCAGCGGAAGATCCACCTTTACATTTGGAGGAACATAAATGAACGAACCTCCGGACCACACGGCGCTGTTGAGCGCTGCAAACTTGTTGTCTTCAGGTGGGATAACCTTCCCAAAGTGCTTTTTCAGGATCTCCGGGTATTCCTTGACCGCGGAATCGGTATCAGTAAAAATGACGCCCTGCTTTTGCAGGTCCTCTCTAAGATTGTGATAGACAACCTCGGATTCGTACTGGGCGCCAACCCCGGCGAGGAACTTGCGTTCGGCCTCGGGGATGCCCAGCTTTTCAAAGGTGTTCCTGACTGACTCGGGAACGTCATCCCAGCTCTTGCTTCCCTTTTCCGAAGCCTTGGCATAGTAGTAGATATTTTGAAAATCAATCTTTGACAGATCGCCTCCCCAGTTGGGCATTGGCTTGCTCATAAAGACCTCATATGACCTAAGCCTGAAATCCCGCATCCAATCCGGCTCGCCCTTCATTCTGCTAATTTCTTCTACTGTTCCACGTGAAAGGCCCTTCTTGCTGAGGTAGACGTAAACCTCTGTCGGGTCCTTGAAATCGTATTTGCTATAATCCATGTTAAGGTCTTCTTTAGCCGTCATACAGTCGGTATAACGCTGTTATGTTTTATATATTTTTTGCATTTTTACCTAGGTGGGGGGGTGAATTTGTACAAGCTAAGTGCAAAACTTGGCCTGTTCAGGATTCTTTCGAGTCCTTCAATTCGAGTACTCCTTTTCGAACCAGCCTCTGAGCCTCTGCAGGGAGGTCTTGCATGGACACTTCGCCAGTTCTCAATTTTTCAAGAGCCTGTCTGACAGTCATTGACGTGCGGAGCCCGGAAACTTGAAGATCGAGAATACTTTGCCCAGCCTTTTCGCCCAGGACCCAGAGAAGCTCCTCAATCCTACCGCGGTTAGCGGACAAACGTTCAGAATGCTCCGCAAACGCTGCATCGCTGTGTTCCCGAACTGCCGTTGCGAGGATTCTGGCGATCGCGCTGGACTGGCTTTCGAGCAAGTCAATCCTGAGTCTCATCTCCTTCTCAGACTTCAACAGTCAAACGACGAGTGAGAGATTTTAATCATTTCTTCGCTTGGACGACCAGTAGGTTCCGCCGGAATTCTTCCATTTCCTGTAGTCGCGCAAGATCTGTTTATGATCAAATGCAAGCTGCATGCTATCAACATTTTCTAGTTCGACCCATTCTAGCTTGCCTGCGTCATCTCCAGCCGATTCACTTCCGCCCGTAATAATCGCAACAAAGACGACGCTCATGACATGTTTGCGAGGATCCCTTCTTGGATCAGAATAAACTCCCAGGATATCAATTGGTTCCACTTCAAGCGAAGTCTCCTCAACGGTCTCGCGCCTGGCCGCTTGTTCAGCTGTCTCGCCCTCGTTGATAAAGCCGCCTGGCAATGCTAGGAACCCCTTGAAAGGGTCGTTTTTTCGCCTAATCAGCAGAATATTCGAGTTTCGCTGCAGAATTACATCGATGGT
>DATEEE010000208.1:0-2424 GCA_035281285.1 Nitrososphaera sp. | reverse complement strand
CACCTTGGAATCACAAAGGCGGACAGAAGGATCCTTATCGGGCCCAAGCTCACGCAGGGAAGGGGATGCGGCGGCTATGCCAACAAGGGAATGGATGCTACAAGGGAAAGCATCACAGAAATCACGCGAGAAGTTCAGGGTGCTAACATCATATTTCTTTGCGCCGGACTAGGCGGCGGGACCGGAACCGGAGCAATCCAGGTACTCTCACACGAACTGAAGAGGCACACGGGCGCGCTCGTGATTGGTGTTGTGACACTTCCGTTTGCAGTAGAGCGCTACCGGTACGACATGGCAAAGGAGGCCCTTGACAACCTCCAGACTTCATGCGATACTCTGGTTACGATTGACAACAACAAGCTTACAAAGCTCGCAGGCAACCTCCCGCTGAAAGAGGCGCTTGGCGTTGCCAACGAGCTCGTCGGCCAATTCGTAAAAGGCATTACCGAAACCATCACTACAGCTTCGCTTATCAACATCGACTTTGCCGATCTAACTGCCATCATGGAAGGCAAGGGTCTTGCGGCCATTGGAGTGGGAACGTCAGATGGAATGGACAGGATAGAGGTCGCAACGCGGATGGCACTCGAAACGCAGCTGCTGGACATCAAGGACATGAGTAAGGCAACTGGAGTGCTGGTCCACGTGAGCGGTGGCGACGATATCACCCTGGAAGAGGTGACGCGAGCAGGAGAGCTGGTTACAAGGAGCATGCCTCACGAAGTCCGGATTATCTGGGGTGCCAGAGTCGATCCATCGATGAAGGGCAGGGCGCGGGTAATGATCGTCCTTACCGGCGTAGAAACCAACTTTGGTGGATTCAGGGGACAGCCGCAAGCGGCGACGATCCCAACACCTGATGACCACCAGAAGCGAAAGTGGTGGGGCTAGCTCTCGCGAGCTGGCACTGCCAGGACTTTTTCATTTTTCAGGCAATCAGCCTTAGGCCGGGAACTTGTCCGCGGTAGTTCGCCGGCGAACGTGCTCAATTGTGTCATTCACTGCGATTTCAGACTTTAGTATATTAGTCGGGACAAAATATAGCGGTTGATGCGACGCGCTTCGGCCACAAGTCGGCATTCAAAGATCAAACTCCCCGGAATATCGCTCGTTCGAAACCGGGACTGCCAGTGCGGACACCGGCGGGATTACCATATCGACGGCAGGGCAAAATGCCTATTCGCGATATGCGAGTGCAGGGCTTACAGTACGGCCGGCGCCTAGTCTCCCTGGCCCTCGACTACCATCATTGTAAGGCTTGATTTCACGCTGCTCATGGACCGGATTCTGCTTATTACTTTCTTGATACCGGACTCCGAATCCGATGTCACTTTGGCGATCACGTCGTAGACCCCAAAGACACCCTTCACCTCCGTTACCCCTTGGATTGACTTGAGCTCTTTGATGACATTCTCCTCGGTTCCAAGGTCACAGTTTATTAGGACATAGGCTTCGGCCATGCCCTCAGTAATGGCCGAAAGTATTAAAGAATTGCTGGGTTGGAACTCGGCAACGCGGTAAAAATGCAACCCCGAATATTTACTGTCTCAAGAAGGTTATAATGTAGAACGTGCATATCGTATACCGGATGAGTTCAAACACTTCTGAAGGAACCGTGGGTGGGACCACCGAGCTCGCGCTCGCCAGCTGGACTGACAGGTTCTTTGCATGGCTGATTGACTTTGTCATAGTTAATGCGGTGCTTTGGGCACTTTTCGCAGCGGCTTCGGTGCCTATCTGGATTGACGGCCTTCCCGAGAGGGGGCTAGATGGCGCCGGTGGCGCGGCCAGGTGGGCAGTAACCAGCCTAGTCTTCCTCGGGTACTGGACATACTTTGAGTCGCGCTCCGGGCAGTCACTGGGCAAGATGGCCTTGAAAATTAGAACGACCAACCTGCAGGGCGGAAAGGCCGACGTAAAGAACGCCGCCATTGAAAGCTTTGGCAAGTCGTTCCTGCTGCCTATCGACCTGATACTTGGCTGGATATTCAGCAACGACCGGCGCCAGCGGATTTTCAGCAAGGCAGGAGACACCGTTGTAATAAAGCTGAAAGGCCAGGACTCGGCTACAGAAGGACAGGTGCGCTACACCAAGGACTAAACGCCCGCTCCACTCGCTGGCATATAAGTGGGCTCAGGCATAGTCTATTCGAACATCTTACAGAAAGGTATCGAAATGTTTCGCGTTAGCAATCCGTTTTCATTTTCAACGGCGATTCTTGCACTGTCGCTAGTGTCGCTCGTTGTAATGATGGGATCGAGCATGGCTGCGCCGTCTCTTGCTCCCTACGCAGGAAGTTACGCCGGATCAAACGAATTCGTAGTCGGTGCAGTGATTGCAGGCTTTGCCGTCGGCCGGCTCCTGTTTGATATTCCTGGCGGATATCTTGCCGACAGGGCCGGAATTAGCAGGACCATGCTGCT
>DATEEE010000207.1:0-2458 GCA_035281285.1 Nitrososphaera sp. | reverse complement strand
TACTACGCCTTAAAGCTCGCAGGCTTTCAGAATGTAAAGCTCTACCCCAAGTCTTTCAAGGAGTGGAAAGCCCTTGGCAAACCCAAGGAAGAGTTCAAGGAAGCCAACTACTGGGACCTTTCGGCCGAGTAAATTGCGTGGCAAAAGGCTAATAGTCTGCCTGACCGGCATGCCGGGCGCTGGCAAGTCAACCGTCGCCAACTTTCTAAAGGAAAAGGGATTTTCGGCAGTGACGATGGGAGACGCAGTGCGAGAAGAAGCAAAATCGCGAGATATGGAGCCTACGGACACCAACCTTGGCAAATTAATGCTAGAGCTCAGAGAGGATCTGGGTCGTGGAGCCGTTGCTCATCTCGTATTGAAAAAACTGGAGCGCGACGGGTCAAATGGCAACGTGGTCATTGACGGAATTCGCAGCATCCCAGAAGTCGAAGTGCTAAAGCGCGTGGGCCACGTGAAATTGCTTGCGATCCACGCATCGCAGGATACTCGGTTCAAGCACCTGAAAGATAGAGGAAGGTCCGACGCACCGTCGAGCAGCGACGAGTTTGCCGGCAGGGACAGGCGCGAACTATCGGTCGGGATCAGCGAAGCCATCGCGCTTGCCGACGAGACTCTGTCAAACAACGAGCTTACCCTTGCGCAGCTCAAGGAGCGGGCGTGTGCGATAGTGGACGAATGGCTCAAGGAGGCTGCTGATCGCAAGTGAAGCGCCCCAGCATAAGCTCTCCGGTGGAGATCAAGGTCGAAGCGGCAGTCAACCCTTCGGAAGACGCGGAAAAAGTAATCGCCGCGATCGAAAACGTGGTCGAGCGCTGTTCGCCCGAGTTTCGATACGGTAGTAGGGCGATCGGCAGGACACAGGGTGTCGAGCCGCTGGCTCTCATTTACGAGCAAGTCCGGTCGCGTTCGGCGATGGGCGTGCTTCGGAGAATGCTCATGGACAACAGGTCTGCTGACAGCACGTGGTTTTACCTTAACAAGCAGGCGGCCGCCGCCGGCATTGCCGCGGTTATTGAGGATGAGCAGGAATCCCCGCTGGGGCCCATAAGGATAACCATATCCTGTGAAGAGCTTGATACTCTGGTGGACTGGCTCGTTCCCGAGACTTAGGCCCGGTTTGGCAGTGGAAAGCTTCTTTTACCCCCGTTCGCTAACGGGCATTATGGAAGCGTATTGCGTGAAGTGTAAAGCCAAGAGAAACATGAAGGATGAGAAGAAGGTTACAATGAAAAACGGCAAGCCGGCTACCCAGGGGATCTGCACCGTCTGCGGAACCAAAATGTTCAGGATAGGCAAGTAGTATCTTTTTTTCAATTTTTTTGATAGACATAATACCGTCTGGCGTTCATCTTTCTTCGCTTGATAAAGATTAGGGACCTTGTAAAGTCATACGGCAGCATTGTAGCCGTAGACGGGCTTACCCTTGACATTGATGAAAACGAGATTTTTGGGCTGCTTGGTGCAAATGGCGCCGGCAAGACCACAACTATCCACATGCTTGCGACATTGCTTCGGCCCACTTCCGGCACCGCAACTGTGAATGGCTATGACATTGTAAGCCAGCCTGCAAAGGTACGGTCAAGTATCGGCATTGTGTTCCAGGCGCCGAGCAGCGACGACATCTTGACAGGCTACGAAAACCTGCAGCTTCACTCGATGCTGTACAGCGTGCCGCGTCACGAAAGGAAAAACAGGATAGAGCAGGTCCTCGACCTTGTTGGGCTTGCCGACCGCAAGGACGACCGTGTGAAGACTTATTCCGGTGGCATGCGGCGCAGGCTTGAGATTGCAAGGGGCCTGCTGCACAAGCCGAAGGTGATGTTTCTCGATGAGCCTACGCTAGGGCTCGACCCGGCAAGCAGGGAGGTCATGTGGAAGTACGTTCGGAGGCTGGTAGACGAGGAAAAAGTTACTGTGATTCTGACGACGCATTACATGGAGGAGGCCGACATGCTCTGCGACAGGATCGGCATCATAGACAAGGGCAAGATCATCGCTCTTGACTCACCGTCCGCTCTAAAGGCCGGGCTCGGTGGAGATATTATCAGGATAAAGACCAGTGATCCCGGCGCGCATGAAATTGCATCCGGTTTGGAATTTGTCCGTAAGGTCGAGCAGGTCAACGGCTATCTAGTCCTGGCGGTGGAAGATGCGAAAAAAGCGCTCCCGGTGCTGCTACAGAAGATGGATGCCGACTCGGTAGAATTTGCAAGCCCTACCCTGAACGACGTTTTCATACAGATCACCGGCCGCAAGATGGACAAAGAGCAAGCTGAAGGGGGGTTCATGGAGAGGTATGCAAAGTACGACTAGCGGCGTCGAGTCACATCTTGCAAAGCTGTATGCGCTGTGGCTGCGCGAGTTCAAGGTTTTCCTGAGGGAGAAGAGCAGGCTCATAGCGTCGACGTTTACCCCTATACTCTGGCTATTCGTCATTGGCTCTGGGCTCGGGGCT
>DATEEE010000206.1:0-3759 GCA_035281285.1 Nitrososphaera sp. | reverse complement strand
TATATTCCTCCAGAGCGGGTATCAGCACATGTTCACGCGAATAGGGGCGGTGATACTGCTCGTGTCTGACATGAAAAGGTCGATCAAGTTCTACCGCGACATACTCCAGATGGAAATGAAGGAAAAGTCAAAGGACTGGGTCGAATTCTCAACGCGGGGAACCGTACTGGCGCTGCACCCTTCAAGAAAAAAGAGGTTCAAGAAAACCAAGAGTATGCTGGTCGGCTTTAGCGTGAGCGACTTTGATGACATTTGCGCAGGGCTGAAAAAGAAAAAGGTAAAGTTCTTCAAAAAGCCAAAGGAGGAGCCTTTTGGCAAGCACGCGATCATCCAGGACCCGGACGGGCACCTGATATCAATAATGCAGATGCCACAGGAAGGGCTGACCCAGGTGGGGTACTATCACGGCTTTGCTCCGGCCTGATCCCTGAACCACACGTACGCAGGGATAAGCGGGTGTGAAAGTCCAGTCCCGGCGAAATCTCTTCTGTTGTAGCATACCATCAGCATCCTGCCCACCAGCGCCGGCCGGATGTCGGCCGTGAGCTCGCTTTCCCTTAGCGGACCAAAGAGCTCAAGAAAGTGGTCCTGCCTGTGGTGCGCGACGTGCTGCGCAAAGCAGTCTGCAAGTATCGCCGGGTCGCCGGTAATCCGCCCGGGGTCCTTCCTTTCGACTGCGAGCTGCAGCTGCCTGTTCAGGTACTTGCTCTTGATGTATTCAGAGTCCAGCTTGCCGGGCGAGCTGTTGCGGTAAATGTCGATCTCTTGTCCGAGCTGGATCGCGGTCTTTTGAGCAAGGCCCGAAGCCTCCTCGACTTGCTGCGCGCTCACTCCTCCGTCCTTTCCGTAAAGGTACATGAGACACATCAGCTCGTCCCTGCCGACAAATGGAAAAGCCCTCCTTCCGGAGATGAATTCGCCAATCCTCCACGAAATGTCGTCGGGCAGGACCATCGCCAGGTACGAGTCGCTCACAATCAAGCGCGGAGACAAGACATTTAACGAGCTTATAGTCCTATTGATGGCAGAATGTCTCATATCGATTCCACGAAAAAGATCTACCTCATAGTCCACGGGCAACGGCAGCTGATGGATTCCGTAAAGGACCGGCTGTCTGCCAGTTTCAATAAGGAGAACATGCTTCCTGCGTCACTTGAGAAGGCCGGCGAGGCAGGAGAGTACGTTGCCATGATCTGGCCGCCGATGGCTCCGACTGAGATAGTAGTAAGCCAGATAACCGGGCCTGCTGCGGCAGGAGGAGGGGGCCGGGGCATGGGTGCCTGGGGCACGGTGGCAATGAAGGAACTCATGCGCTTTCCGCTAAAGTGACGATACGGCGCAGCCCAATTCTTTACACCATAGTTTACTGGTTTGCACACCCGCAATTAATAGCGAATCTATGCAGACATGCGCATGACCGGTTTTGACAAGAACTGGAGCAACCAGAGCCGATCCGGTGCAAGCGACAAGCTCAAGGAGGCACTCGCCCCCCAAGGCCCGCTGAAGCCAAGGATCGAGACGGCGGTTAACAAGCTACAGTTGCAGACATCAAAGTTGGATACCATGATCACCAAGCTGAACGAGAGGGACGCTTCTCTCTTCCGCAGGGTAGTTGATGCGATGCAGAGGCATGACGCCGACAGCGCAAAGGTGCTCTCGAACGAGCTTGCAGAGGTGCGCAAGATATCAAAGACCCTCGGACAGGCCAAGATGGCCCTGGAGCAGGTGTCAATGAGGCTTTCGACTATTCACGAGCTTGGCGACGCAATGGTTGCTCTCGGGCCGGCAATGTCCACGATAAAGGGACTGAAGCCGAGCCTCGGAAGGTTCGTTCCCGGCGCGGACGCAGAAATAAACAACATGCAGAACCTGCTGAGCGGAATAATGATGGAGTCAGTGCAGAGCAGCGGACTGGGGATCGAAGTCAACGCCGGTTCCGGAGGCGACATTGACCAGATAATGATGGAGGCGTCGGCGGTGGCAGAGCAGAGGGTTACAGACAGGTTCCCGTCGATTCCGAGCTCAAGCGGAATAAGGGTCTCCGACTCGGAAACTCAGCAGTAGTGATAGAAAATGGCAACAAGAACAACAATACTGGCAATCTTTGGAACGATAGGATTCGCAATTGGGTTCCTTGCGTTCCTGGCCTCGCCACTCATAGCAGCGTGGCTTCCGACCATCGTGCTGGATCAGGCCATCGTCTTTGCCACAATAAGCGGAGCGGCAGGGGCTGGCATCAGCACCACGGTAGTTAGCCTGTGGGCGAGAAGACCGTAAAAATCCCTACCCTTCCCTTTCTTTTTTTGCAGCCCTTCTATATCCGTGCGTAAAGCCGGCGTCATACACTTTTGAATATTCGTATTTCTTGGGCGCGATAACGTCGCCGACTATGATGAGCGCGGTCTTGATTATCCTGGCTTCCTTTGTCTTTTTCTCAATGTCGCCCAGCGTGCCCTTGATTATTTTTTCGTCCTGCCAGGTCGCCCTGTAAACTACGGCCGCCGGCGTCTTGTCCGTGTACGCGCCGCCTTTCAATAGCTCTGCGACAACATCGCCGATCAGGTGGACGCTCAGGTAGAACGCCATGGTACAGCCGTGCCGGGCGAGCTCTGCTATGGACTCCCTTGGCGGCACCGGAGTCCTGAATTCCGCACGCGTAATGATAAGCGACTGGGTGACGCCGGGAAGAGTGAGCTCTAGCTTTAGGTCAGCTGCCGCGCCCAGGATGGCCGTGACTCCGGGCACCACGACGCATCGTATCCCGTCTGCCTCCAGCTTGTCTATTTGCTCCCTTATCGTGCTAAAGAGAGCCGGGTCTCCGTCGTGAAACCTAATTGCGAGCTTGCCGCTGTTTGCAGTGTCACGCAGCACTTCATAGATCTTTACCCTGTCAATGAGCGCGGCGTCCAACAGCTCGGCGGATTTTTTCGCGTACTCTAGGATTTTCGGGTTCAGGAGCGAGCCAGAGTAAATAATGACGTCTGCCGATTCTACCAGCCGCTTTGCCTTTAGCGTAATCAGCTCCGGATCCCCGGGGCCAGACCCAACGAAATAGACAGTCTTACTCTCTGACATTCTTTTTTGCCACCATTATCGAAAAGTACTTTTCCGCCGGGCCCTTCCTGCCAAGGTATTCGGACAGGGTCTTAACCTCCAGTATCTCGCCCTTGTCAGAGACATCCTGGGCGATCGCAACGGGCGAGGCTTCCGGAAAGCCCGAATGTCCGAGTGTCTCAATCGTCCTGTCAAAATACCTGCCGTCTTTAAGAAAGACGACGGCGTCGCATGCGGCTGACGCCTTCTGGACTCGCTCGAGATCGTAGCAAGCAGGCACTATGGCAAGGGTCTCTTCCCCTTCTGCGAGGCTGAGCTTGGCCTTTGCCGCTATTGCAAACATGGAGGCTATTCCCGGCACGATTTCAACGTCGATGTCGGCATGATTTTTCTGAAGCTCCCTGTGGACATAGATCCACGTGCTGTATAGCGCCGGGTCACCAACCGTCAAGTAGACAACGCGCTTGCCGGTTCTGACGGCGTCTGCGATTGCTTGTGCGTTCTTTTTCCAGTATTCCTTAAGCGCCTCCCTGTCTTTCACCATCGGAAATACGAGGTTAGCGGTTTTTGCGGACTTTTCAATATACTTCTCGACTATAGAAAGGGCGATGCTTGGCTTGCCTTCCCTTGCGGTCGGCGCAAAAATGACCTCCGCCTGCATGATAACGTTTGCGGCCCTGACGGTCACAAGCTCCGGGTCGCCGG
>DATEEE010000205.1:0-2968 GCA_035281285.1 Nitrososphaera sp. | reverse complement strand
AATGCTATTTGTGAAGCGCTGCTCGGCGACACCAAAGTAGAATTCGAGGGCGACATAGCCGACCTTCCCGTCCAAAAGCTCGCTGAATACTGCCTCAAGGACGCCGACCTTACTTTTAGGCTCACGAGCTTTAACGACAATCTCTTGATGAAGTTGCTCGTCGTGATAGCCAGAATCGGAAGACTTTCGGTGGACGACATTGCGCGATTTGGCGTCAACCAGTGGATACGCGGTATACTATACTACGAGCACAGGCAGAGAAACGAGCTAATTCCCAGCAGAAAGGAGCTAGAGGACAAGGGCTCAGCCTCCACAACTGCAGTCATTAAGGAAAAAAAATATCGCGGAGGGGAAGTAGTCGAGCCAACGCCGGGCATACACTTCAACGTCGTCGTGTTAGATTTTGCTAGCCTTTACCCCAGCATCATCAAGGTTCACAACCTATCCTACGAAACCATAAACTGCCCTCATGAAAGCTGCAGGCAGACCAAAATTGAAGGGACGACTCACTGGGTCTGCACGCAGAGAAAGGGACTGACTTCGCTCCTGATAGGGTCGCTTCGTGATCTCAGAGTGAATTACTACAAGTACTTGTCAAAGGACAAGAGCATCGATCCCGAGGAAAGGCAGCTCTACAATGTAGTCAGCCAGGCTACAAAAGTTATTTTAAACGCAGCGTACGGGGTCATGGGCGCAGACATTTTTCCGCTCTACTGCCTGCCGGTTGCGGATTCAATCGCTGCGATTGGGAGGACGACCATTCACAAAGCCATCGAAAAATGCAAGGAAATGGGCGTCGAGGTTCTATATTCAGACACCGACAGTTTATTTGCCAAAAATCCGACGCGGACTGCGATAGACGAAGTAGGAACATGGGCCCGCAGCACTCTCGGCGTTGACCTCGAAGTTGACAAGGAATATAGGTACGTAGTCTTTAGCGACTTGAAGAAAAACTACCTTGGCGTAAAGCCCGACGGATCAGTTGACGTGAAGGGCCTCACGGGGAAAAAGTCGCACACGCCGCCGTTTATCAGAAACGCGTTCGTCGAAATTCTAAAGGTACTCGGAAATGTCAACACTGGAAAGGACTTTGAATCCGCAAAAGAAGGGATCAAAAAGATCGTTCAAGTGAGCGCCCAGAATCTGGAGGGCCGCAAGATTCCATTGGAAGAGCTATCATTTAACGTAATGATAAACAAGTCGCTCGGGTCGTACGGCAAGAAGGACGGGTCAAAGACGATGGACGGAAAGGAAACGTACAAGGGCCTTCCGCAGCACATCAAGGCAGCAAAGATGCTTGAAGGCAGGAGAGAGCTCCGCGCCGGCGAGGTGATATCCTACGTCAAGACCAACACGGCGGAAGGAGTAAAGCCAGTAGAGCTAGCCAAGCCCGAAGAAATAGACACAGAAAAATACCTAGAGACAATGGAGTCAACTTTTGAGCAGGTCCTCTCGGCCCTTAACTTTGATTTCAAGTCGGTGCTTGGAAAGCCGCGGCAGCAGAGCCTTGATGAGCTGTTCTGGAGTAAGCCCTAGTCATGGTTTATTATCGGCTCCTTCTGAAAGTCAAACGTGGTGAACTTTAAGCTCTTTACGGTACCGGAAAAGACCAAGGCTGGGTACAGCTTTGCCGACACGCCGGTAAAGATTTCGTACAAAGAATCTGAAGTAGTTTTTTACGGTGTCCCAGTTGACATCACCACAAGCTTTGGCAAGGGCACGGCCAGAGGGCCCGAGGCGATCCGGTTTGCGTCCGCGCGCCAGATCGAGACTTTCGTGTTCGACGAAAAGGCCGACATCTACGACTTTGTCGGCATTTTTGATATTGGCGATCTGAAGGTGCCCAAGTCTAGATCCAAAAAGAAGGTTCTCGAATTCCTTGACAAGTCAATACCGCACACGGTTGAAGCACTGCGGAAGGACGGCAAGATCCCGGTCATGCTTGGAGGGGAGCACACGCTCGCATACTACCAGCTGAAGGCTCTTGCAAAGGAAAACCCAATAGTAATTCACTTTGACGCCCACAGGGACATGAAGGTGGAATACGACGGCATGAAGATGTGCCACACCACCCCGTTTTACCACTTGCTCGAGCATATCCCCGGTGAAAACATCATTCAGATTGGCATCCGACAGGCGGACAACGAGGAGAACGAGACTGCGGCCCGCAGCGGAGTGACGACCTTTGACGCATGGCACGTGCATGATGACATTGGCGCAGTGCTGGAGCACCTTCAGTCGGCCACCGCCGGCAAAAAGATCTACATTTCGTTTGACATCGACGCATATGACCTGCCCTTTGTCCCTTGCACAGGAACGCCGGAGCCTTTCGGGCTCGACCCATTTCAAGTGCTAAGGATAGTCAAGGCAATACCTCCCTCTGCCAAGCTGATCGGGATGGACATGGTGGAGGTCGGGCTGAAGAACGACGACTACAGGGAAGGCGCGCTCGCCACCCAAACACTTTATCGGATTCTTGCAAGAAAATACGCTAGACCATGATCTGAGGCCGTATCGAGAGGTACTTTGGAAGGTTCAACGGTAGGAACGGCTTGTTCTTTGTCTGCGCCTGGATTTCGCCGACTAGCTCAGGCACAGTCATTTCGCGCTGCTCGCCTTCAAGCCTGTCCCTGACCACGAGCTTGCCAGAGGATACCTCCTTGTCCCCGACCACCACGGTGTAGCGGACCCATTCCGTTTCTGATTCTCTGATTTTCTTGCCGACCGTCTCGTCCCGATCGTCGATGTCGACTCTGATCTGGTTTGATTCAAGCTCGGCCAGCAGCTTTTCACAGAACGGTAGGTGGTCCTTTGCGACCGCCGCGATCCTTACCTGGGTGTGGGACAGCCAGAGCGGCAGCGTCGGCGTGCCGCCGGTCCTCGACACCTTGGCGGCCTTTTCCAAGAGCGCATAGATCACGCGCTCGACTGCGCCCGAAGGCGAGTTGTGCAGTATTATTGGATTCTT
>DATEEE010000204.1:0-2344 GCA_035281285.1 Nitrososphaera sp. | reverse complement strand
GCCAAAGCGAAAATCGTGGCTGCAGGTGGCGAGGTTTTGACCGATGAGCAGCACGACGCAGAGTGAGGGCATTGTCCGGCGGTTCGTAAAGGCCGCATCGGTTTACGTCCCTCAGGTTCCAAAGCCAAAAAGAAAGATTTCACTTACGGAAAAATTTGTCTGGACAGGCATAGCGCTGCTAGCCTACCTTGTGATGGGCCAGATCCCGCTCTACGGCGTTACCGACGACCCCAAGTTTGACTTTCTGGCTTTTGCCAGGGTGATTTTCGCAGCGCAGCAAGGAACTCTCATGGAGCTCGGAATAGGCCCCATCGTCACAGCGGGACTGCTGATGCAGCTGCTAAAGGGGTCCGATCTGATCAGGCTGGATTTCAAGAACCCTGACGACAGGTCGCTCTTTACTTCAGCCACAAAGATAGTAACAATCATTGTAATAGTTGCAGAAGGCGCGCTGTATGGCGCCAGCGTATACGGCCCGCTTACCGCAGACGAGGCACCGTACGCCATCTACGTCGTAATCGGCCAGTTGATCGGTGCAAGTGTCATCGTCATGCTTATGGACGAGATGATCCAGAAGGGATGGGGCGTGGGTTCTGGGCTCAGTCTGTTCATTATGGCAGGCATCGCCCAGACGATACTCTGGAGTGTCTTTAGCCCGGTCCCCGCGGACGACGGGCCGGTTGGCATCCTGCCATTTACGATAGAATCAGTCTCAAACGGCCAGGGCTACGACGCGGTCTTTAGAGTCGGCCAGCTCCCGAGCCTCTTTGTCCTCGCGCTTACCGTCGTCATTATCCTCATCCTCGTGTATATCGAGGGAATCCACGTCGACATTCCCATTGTTTCGACCAAGTACAGGGGCTTTACCGCCGTGTACCCCATAAAGCTGCTCTACACCTCTGTCATTCCAGTGATTCTCGCGTCTGCCCTGATAGCGAATGCTGTATTCATGGGCCAGATGCTCTGGTCTAACTACAACCCAAACAACCAGAACCCGGCGTTCAACTGGCTGGTGCAGTTCGACCCCGAATCCACAGGCAGCAGCCCCACGCCTCTCCCCGGGAGCGTAATCTACTATATCACGGCGCCTAGGGGCCTTGACGTTGCGGCGCTTGACCCGCTGAGGGCTGTTGTATATGTGATATTCATTACGGCCATCGTCACAGTGTTTTCCAGGCTGTGGGTGGAGCTGGGAGGCTTATCTGCAAGGACCGCGGCACGCAACCTGCTCGACGCGGACGTTCAGGTTCCCGGCTTTAGGAGATCAGAGGGCTCTGTAGAAGGCCTGCTAAACAGGTACATCCCGTCGTTGACCCTTCTCAGCGGCATGATTATCGGGCTCCTCGCAGGCATCTCTGACGTCCTCAACGTCTTTGGCTCGGGCACTGGCATCCTGCTGATGGTCAACATCATGGTGAGCTACTACCAGACCCTTGTAAAAGAGCAGGTCGATACGTACATGCCTAACCTGGCGGCCCTAATTGGCAGAAGACAGTAAACGCGCAATAATTGTCGGCATCCCCGGCGTCGGAAAAACGACGGTGATAAGCCGGGCGGCCGAACTCCTCAACCAAAAGCGCAAGACCACGGTTGTAGTCTTTGGGACGCTGATGTTCGAAGAAGCCAAGGCAAGGATGGGAATAAAACACCGCGATGAGATGCGGGCGATGCCGGTCGAGGAACAGCGCAGGCTCCAGGAAATGGCGGCGCAGCGGATCGCCGAGATGAAGGACAGCGTCGTACTCGTGGACACCCACCTTTTCATCAATACGGCAGAAGGGTACTACCCCGGCCTGCCCATGCGGCTCCTCACGATAATGAAGCCTACCAACCTGGTAATGATTTCTGCAGACGCGCAAGAAATCGCTGACCGTAGGAAGTCCGACGACACCAGGCAGCGGGATATCGCGTCTGCCGAGAATGTCCAGAAGGAGCTCGACATTTCGCGGATGATGGTCGCCTCCTGCTCGATCCTGACGGGCTCTCCTTTTGCGATCATAATGAACAGCAACGGCAAGGTAGACGAAGCGGCAGCAAATATAGCAAAGATACTCCTAGGGTCGGATGTTGGAGCATGATGGCGCTCGATGATCTTATCCGGCAGTGGATGTTCACGCCGCAGTACACTGAAAACCCGATATTCCCTGACTTTCTGAGCGCTGCCATCGTTGCGCTCTTGATCTCTGTTGGGATGAACTTTGCATTTGCGCTGCTCCGGAAAAAGACCACCGACATTGACAAAATGAACCGGGTCATGAAGGAGACCAACGAATGGCGCAAGCAATACACCGATGCAGTCAAGAAAAAAGACAAGGCAAGGATTGAGGAGCTGAAGAAGCGCCAG
>DATEEE010000203.1:0-2584 GCA_035281285.1 Nitrososphaera sp. | reverse complement strand
TGGACAGGTGCCTTTGCACCCACGCGGAGGCAAACGCGATAATGCAGTGCGCCCTTTTCGGAAATGCAGGCAGCACTCGGGGCGCCACGCTGTATTCGACGTTTGCGCCCTGCATAGAATGCAGCAAGATGGCTATCAGCGTCGGAATCAAGAGGATAGTTGTCGTAGCGGATTACCCGGAAGACGGAACACAGCTATTGAGGGACGCCAAGATAGACCTTGTCAAGCTAAACCCGGATCTTCTCAAGCCGTGGCTTTCTGTCATACCGGCCGACCCCGAGTCCTCGGCAAAGGCCGTGAGCAGCTAAATGGATGTCCATATCACGCAGTTCAACGTTCAACTATACTTTCGCAAGCCAGTTCTGGACACCGAAAGGCTGGGAAATGCCTTCAGCGAGTCCGACGGTTTTACAGCTTCCACAGGCTCGGGGGGAGGCCAACATCCCATGCAAGGCACAGCCTCGTTCTTCAGGCAGGGCTTTAGAATTGCGCCCGTCCAGTCAAACGCGCTGCCGTTCAGGATCCTCCAGGTGATGACCTACCCGAACGCAGTGAAGGAGCCTGAGTCTGAAACCCTGGCATGCCTGCAGTATGTTGCCGGCGCGCTGCGGGAGCACCTTGGCCTGGAGCTCGGATCCGAGATCTATGCCGTCAGGGTGGTCTACCACTCGATAGTCACGGGCAGCCGCAATGTGCAGAGGATGCTCTCAAGGTTAGGCAGGATTGATACCATACCGTCCATCGCCGGAAGGTACGTGGGCCACAAGAACCCGATGGATGCGATTCAGCTAACCTCGAAAACCGGAGGCGAGCTTGAACAAGATTCGTGGAGCGACATGCGGATAAGCCAGTTCGACACAAATTCGTACGTAGTAACCATATTCAATGAAACGTCGTCGCTTGATGGAGCGACCCGGTTCATCAGCGGGGTAAAGCAGTTCGTTGCGACCATGATGCAGGAAATGGAAGACGCCGCCGCGGCTGAACCTGCGAATTGATTGCAATTCGCAACGCGCTTGGAAGCGACAGGACCGACATACTCGACTTTTGCAAAAACACTTTCAGCTGGGGCGACTATATAGATCAGGTCTGGGACCTGTGGGTCAACGATTCCACCGGGCAGCTGTTCGTGGCAGAGTCTATGTGGAGAAGAGTTGGGCTAGCACACGCCGCGGTCTGCCCGGGCGCCGGAGATGTCTGGCTTGAGGGCATCAGGGTCCACCAGGATTACCGCCGTGCAGGAGTCGCTAACGCGCTTATCGAAAAGATGCTGCGCTTTGGCAGGCAAAAAGGAGCTGCAGGCGCTCTTGCAATAGTGGCAGCAGACAACGCCCCTTCGCAGAACCTGATGGAGCGGAACGGATTTTCCGTGATATCTAGCTGGTCGTACTATGCTACGAACAGCCCGCAGAGGATCGGATCGACGTCAGCGCGCGTCGCAATCAAAGGCGATCTCCCGGAAATACTGGACTATCTTGGAAATTCCAAGATCTACGAGCAATCAGCAAAAAAGTATGTTGAATCCTGGCGATGGTATCCACTCGACGCGACCGCCATCAAAATGCTCGTAGAAAACAAGAGGCTTATCGTTGCAGGCAGTCCTCTGGCGGGAATTGCCGTGATTAACAGGGAGGGCTACTGGGAAAGAAAGAACGTGCTACAGCTATTGTACCTTGATTCGGAGTGCGAGAAAATCTTGGACGAGCTGGTGGCGTACGCGGTGGGCGTTTTCGCAGATGGCCGGTACGAGCGGCTGCAGGTGCTCTTTCCACAGGACGGCAGAATCGCGGAAGCAGCCAGGCGTTTTGGCCTGAAAGAGTCCGAGCAGTTCCTCCTTTACCGCAAGGTTTTTACCGGCTAGGGCGGAGCTCCCAATGCCGTTGGAACATGTTCGCATAGATGGGATTAACATTAGGACGACGGAAAAGGGGCGAGGAAGCCCTGTGCTTCTTGTCCACGGGCTAGGAGGATCCATTGACAGCTGGAGGTACAACATCGACGCGCTCTCACGCGGCGCCAGGGTCTTTGCGCTTGATCTGCCCGGGTTTGGCCAGAGTGACAAGCCGCTGATCGACTACACGGTTGAATTCTACAGGGACTTTATGATCAAATTTATTGGCCGCTTCGGCCTTCAAAACACCTCCATAGTGGGCTCATCCCTCGGCGGCCAGATCGCTGCGGAACTTGCGATAGCAAGGCCGGATCTTGTCGGTCGGCTCGTCCTCGTTTCTCCGGCGGGGGCGCTGCCGCGCTCTTTCAGGCCAACCGCGGCGCTAAAGCGCTATGTAAAAGTCACTTCCGCGAGATCGCCGAAAGTAGTCGCGCAGGCACTTTACGCCGTCGACAAAAAGCCGGTGGACGATGCCTATGCAAAGCAGGTGTTTGAAAGGATGTCACAGCCAGGGGCCCGGGAGGCCTTCCATTCGGCGCTTAAGGAAAGCGCGTCGGCTCCGAGGCTCGGCAGTCGCCTTGGAAGGATTAGTTCGCCGACACTGCTTCTCTGGGGCAAGGAGGACATCATGATCCCTGCAAGGTTCGCTTGGCCATATCTGCGAATGAAAAACTCTAGAGTAGTCTTGCTTGA
>DATEEE010000202.1:0-18098 GCA_035281285.1 Nitrososphaera sp. | reverse complement strand
ACTTCCTTGACTCCCTGAAGCTTTTTGATCTCCTCGTGCAGCAGCTTCTCAACTCCTGCATCAGTATTGATCAAAACAAATGCCTTGGTTCTTGGCATAAAGGTCTGGTAAGACGAGCTTGTTACCCTTCCAATATATAGTTACGTAGAAGCAGTTTTGACCAGGTTAATAAGCGGGCTCCAGTCCATGCGGTAGAATTCCAGCGGATCCTTCGCAGGGTATTTCACCCAACCCTTCACGATCGAGAACTTGTAAAGCTTTGACGTGTCTCCAAGGTTCACCTTTACCTTGAGCAGAGTCCCCCACCGCTTCTCCTCGGACGTGATGTCAAGTATCTGGCTATATGGTATCACCAAGTTGTCGGGGCTCTTGTCCAGGTCTTTTTCGAGGTGCTCGCGCCTGTAGCCTTCCGCAGGCCTGAACACATTCTCCTTGTTCTTGAACCTGTTACGCTGCCTCATGGAATGTGTGTCGTGCATCTTGAAGCTCATTTCGGTCTTTGATATGAAGGCCAGCCGTTTGTCAGTGATGACCAGCATGCCTTCTTTTCCCCGCTTGAGAAAGCCTTCCTGCTCCCCCCATACCCAGAAGATGTGCGCCTTGATATCCTCGTCCCAGTCAGTCAATTCGGATACGTAGGACGTGCAGCGTGTGGCATTAAAAATTTATTGGAAAAGAATGAAAAAAAGGAAAAGTGGCGGAAGGGCTTAGCCTTCTTCCCAGCCCTTTGTAAAGAGGCCGTGCTTCTTCAGCGGGATTGGCTGACCTGGAGTGTAATCCATCGGCCTCATCCAGAAGATTGCCTTTGTCGGGCAAACACCGATGCATGCTCCGTCAGAGATGCATCTCTCTGGATAAAACACGAATGCCTTACCTCTCTTCCAGCCTTCAACTGGCTTTACTCTCAGCACATCCGGACCAAGAGCAGTGCAAATCTCTACGCAGAGTGCACAGCCGATGCAGTGTTGTTCGCTAATATCAGGAAGTATTGCGACTGGCATCTAATTCACTTAACAAAACGATCTATGCTGAAACTATTTAAACCCTATGGCAATTTTATAACACCGATATAATTATTCACTCCGCTGCTCGGCCGGAAATAAAATTTGGCTGAAAGAAATGGGCGTCCAGCATAAAGACAGAGGGATACCGGCGGTGGCGGGCCGCCAGGGTTGGTCGTGGCTTTTCCGTCGCATAACGCCAGTGCGCCCGTTGTCTTTCAGCCAGTCTAATCTGGGCAGATCGACACTCATTAATCGTCGCTTGAAGCCTATTAACGATCCTTATCATGCCGCCTGACTTCCGAATCGGATATAATGCTATGAGTGGCCAGGCTAAAGGCGCCAACAATATTATGTCGCACCGGCTCCACCATTGACAATGCCTCCTCAGACGCTTCACATCGCGTTTGACGATACCGATTCCCGGCTCGGTAGGTGTACTACGCACCTGGGCTTCAGGATTGCGGAGCGCCTCAAGGTGATGGGCGCCACGTTTCTGGACAACCCGCTCCTTGTCAGGCTTAATCCGAACATTCCGTGGAAGACGAGGGGCAACGGCGCGGTCTGCCTGCGCACAAGAGTGCGCGATCCTGCAAGAGTTACCGACTATGTAAGGCAGGCAGTTGAAAATGGGTCGGCTGTGGGATGTGGAGCAAACCCAGGAATTGCATTCCTTGCCAGCGACTATGTCCCCGATGCCATTCAGCGTTTTAGCGCATCGGCTATGTGCGACGTGATGAGCAGGCAGATGGCCGAAAAGGTGGCCGCCAGCTGCGGAGTCGAGTTCCACACACACGGAAACGGCCAGGGCTTGGTTGGTGCGCTGGGCGCAATGGGTTGCCTGATGAACTACACTGATTTTACATTCGAGCTTATCGCCTACCGGAAGCCGGAGAATTGCGGGACGCCGCGCCCGATCGACAGCAATAAGGTCATCAGGTTCAGCCAGGATACCTTTCCTAATACTTTCAACAACTATGACAGCAAGCATAGCAGAGTACTTGTCGCCCCTCACGGCCCGGACCCGGTTTACTTTGGAGTTAGGGGTGAAAGCCTTGAAGTTGTTTCTTCCGCGATCGAAATCTTCCAGCCAGTGGAGGAGCTCGAAGGCTGGACGGTCTTTAGGACAAACCAGGGCACCAACATGCACTTGCAAAACGAGCTGCAGATCCACAGCATCAAAGCGTACACGGCTGGGTACGTCCGCTGCAGATTGGCATCAAAGCCCATTGCGATGGAAGGAGGCCATGTCATTTTTGCAGTCGATCAAGACGGCGCGAAAATGCCTGCTGCTATTTACGAGCCTACTGGCCTGGCGGCAGTCGGCGCAACCCTCGAGCCGGGCGACGAGATCGAAATCGGATGCGGTGTCCGCAAGGGGACCACAAAGCACCCAAAGATTCTGAATATTGAATACCTGCGCGTCCTCAGCGTACGGGAAGTTTATGATTTGAAGAATCCTCTCTGCAGTGTGTGCGGCAAGAGAATGAAGTCGGAAGGAAAAGACAAGGGCTACCAGTGCGACAGGTGCAAGTTCAGGGACGCGCGAGCGAAAAAAATCTCTATTGCAAGACAGCGTGACATTCGGCCAGGCCTCTATGTCCCGACGCCAAAGGCGCACCGCCATCTGACAAAGCCTGCCCATCGGTACGGGCTTGAGAAAAAGAGCTTCAAGTTTGTAGAAACGTAGCGGGGGGTGGACTTTCCGAATTTCTTTAATTCTGTTGAACCACCGCTCTGCGGGTTATGAGCCCGCCGGGATAACCTAGCCTCCTTTCTCAGGGTCAGGATCTGGCTTCCCCACCCCGCTGAAACCATGTTCCCACGCGGGGGAATATATGTCTGTTGTAAATGATTGAATTGCGAAAAAGCCGGTGATCTAAAAAGAAAGGGAAGGTCGGCTAGACCTTTTTGTTTGCTGCTACGTCGTATCCGGTCCTTACTGTTTCGCCCATTGTTCCGTCGGGATTCTGCGGTGTGTACTCAAACTCGATCTTTGAGAAATTGAGCTTGTAGCTCTCCAATGGTACGTTTCCAGTATCGCCGCTGTGCTGGTACGACGTTATGAAGACATCGGTCAGGGTGATCTGCATGTATTGGCCTCCGCGAGTGTCAGCGTTTTCAAGGGTGAGGGTTGTGGATGGAATATGCTTGCCCGTTGCCACATACTCAAACAACATCGGCGACGCCTTGCTGACAGACGAGACTATTCGGACCGATCCCATGCTAACCTTTCCTGCTCCGCCGCCACCGCCGGTCGCCATTGAGCCGGCGTTAGATGCGCCAAAAGAGTACGAAAGGATCTCGATTTCGCCCTTGTGCTTTTCGTTTGCTGATTCACCGTCTATTCCTTCAACTTTCAGAAAGTAGTCTACCTGCGCTCCTTCGGCGAGCAGCATGGGTGGAAGGTCCAGTGCTTTCGGACTGGAATTTGTATGCATTGCCGCGATCGCTGCGATCGCTCCTACCAAAACAGATGCTGCTGCGATTGACGCAAGCTGTACGTTTGTTGGTCTACGCATGAGCTAGAGTCTCCGGCACATTCAAAAAGTTCTAGTGTGTAGCTGTTTCTTGCCAGCGGTAATTTAAAGCCGAATTCTCGGATCGACTGTATAGATTTATTTCAGCCCAGCTCTCAATATACTGACACTCACATGAACGCAAAGAGTCTCAAGGACATCGACTTTGAGAAGCGCAATGGGCTCATTCCTGTGATAGTGCAGGACGTAAAGACCAAGGATGTCCTCATGATGGCCTACGCAAACAGGGAGGCCCTCGGTAATACGGTGAGAACCGGAAACGCCTGGTTCTGGAGCACGTCTCGCAACAAGCTCTGGATGAAGGGCGAGGAGTCAGGAAACGTCCAGCCCGTCCATGAGATACTAGTCGATTGCGACTCGGATGCCATTCTGTACATGGTGGATTCGGACAAGCCGGCCTGCCACACAGGAAACCGATCATGCTTCCATAATGTATTAGAATAACATCTCATTTTTGAATGAATTATAACGTTCGGCGAAGAACCATGTGATTAGTAGTCATAATTTGAAGTTAAGTGGCACAACATATGTCGCCTAAAAAATTTAGTAATACTAAAATGTGATTAGCGAAGTTTTAATCACGTTTACTTTGACTGAGGGTAGAAAATCATGGGAAGTATTCGGTCATTAAAGTGCAGGGAATGCGGCAAGGAATACGATCCGCAGTTCCGCTACGTTTGCGAGGACTGCTTTGGCCCCCTTGATGTCCTCTACAATGAAGTCAATGTGGACAGGAACACTTTTGAACGCAGGGAAAAAACCTACTGGCGCTATTTTGAACTCTTGCCGATCGCCGACAAGGCAAACATCGTCAGCCTGAACGCAGGGCTTACTCCGCTGCAGCACGCGGACAAGCTCGGTGCTAGGCTTGGAATGGATTCGCTTTACGTAAAGAACGATTCTGTGAATCCCACTTTTTCGTTCAAGGACAGGCCCGCGGGCGTTGCCGTCTCAAGGGCCAAGGAGACGGGCCTCAAGGCCGTAGGCTGCGCGTCGACGGGCAACCTGGCTTCGGCGACAGCGGCTCATGCCGCAAAGGCTGGCCTGCCCTGCTACATCTTTGCGCCTTCCGACATTGAGCACGTAAAGATCGCCCAGGCGCTGTCATACGGCGGGAAATTTGTCGCAGTAGAAGGTACGTACGACGACGCAAACAGGATAGCCTCTATCATCGGCGACTCAAAGGGGATAGGAGTGGTAAACATCAACATGAGACCGTACTACGTTGAGGGCTCCAAAACTCTAGCGTACGAAGTAGCCGAACAGATGGGCTGGCAGGTCCCGGACAACCTGATAATCCCTGTCGGCAGCGGTGCGATGCTAAACGCGATATGCAAAGGCTTTGAAGAGCTGTACGCGCTGGGCCTTATCGACGATCCTAGGAAAATGAAGGTCGTTGCAGCGCAGCCCCACGGCTGCGCCCCTGTTGTGGACGCGTTCAAGCGCAACAGCGACGAGGTAATCCCGGTCGAGCGCCCTGAAACTATCGCAAAAAGCCTGGCGATAGGCGACCCCGGCGACGGGATCTATGTACTGAAGCGGCTCAAGCAGTACAACGGAATCGCTGAGGAGGCAAACGACGCCGAGATCGCGGACAGCATCCTGCTGCTGGCCAGGACTGAGGGGATATTCACAGAGCCCGCGGGCGGCGTATCGATCGCAGTTCTCAGGAAGTTGATAGAAGAAGGCAGCATTCAAAGAGACGAGAGGACCGTCTGCTACGTGACCGGCAACGGTCTCAAGACGACAGAAGCGATTATAGGTCTGCTGCCGAAATTAACTGCCGTCAAGCCGGACGCCGCGCGTGTTGCGGCAATGATAAGGTGAAAAACAATTTGGCAAAGGTAGAATTTGTAATTCCTTCAGTATTGAACAGGGGTCAAGGAGAAAAGAAAATTCCGCTTGAAGCGTCCGACCTTCAGGACGCCTTCGCCAGAGTTTCCGATCAGCTGGGCGACGATTTCAAGCGGCGGGTTTTTGATCACAATGGCAAGCCGCGGTCGCTAATCAATATCTACATCAACGGCAAGAACATGCGATTTAGCGGCGGCATGGCAGCGCCGCTCAAGGACGGCGACTCTGTCTACATCCTACCTGCGGTCGCCGGAGGCGCGGATCTCACAGGGGACGAGATCCAGCGCTACTCTAGGCAGCTAATGCTCGAGGAGATAGGATTTGAGGGGATGGAAAAGATAAGGGCTGCCAAGGTTTGCGTGGTCGGGGCGGGCGGGATCGGCAACCCGGTGATTACCCAGCTCGTCGCGATGGGCGTTGGGAAGATTCGCATCGTCGACAGGGATGTAATCGAGATCACTAACTTGCACAGGCAGCACCTTTACACGGACGACGACATTGGTAGAGTAAAGGTGGAAGCCGCGGCAGAAAGGCTGCGCAGAATCAACCCCGGAGTGCAGATCGACCCGGTTCCGACTTCTGTGACAAAGTTCACGGCGGAAGGGATTGTCAATGGCTTTGACGTCGTAATAGACGCGCTTGACAGCGTCGACGCAAGGTACGCGCTCAACGATGCCTGCATAAAGCACGGCATCCCGCTGATTTACGCCGGGGCACTCGGAGTAACCGGGTCGGTGTCTACAATAATTCCAAACAAGTCTGCTTGCCTCCGCTGCATGTTCCCCGAGCTGAACGAAGAGGAAATGCCCGCTTGCAGCACCGAAGGGGTTCATCCCTCGATCCTCTACCTTGTCGCCGGTATCCAGGTGTCCGAGGCCGTCAAGCTGATCATGGGCAAGGAGCCAGCCCTCGTCAACAGGCTGCTCTACATCGACCTGAACGAGCTGACCTTTGACAGGGTACAGATGTTTAGGCAGGACGAATGCCCGTCGTGCGGGATTTCAAGAAAGGAATCAAACTTGGTGGTTTCCCAGCTGATAATTGAAGAGCTTTGCGGCAGGGATAGGGGCAAGAGGACCTGGACCGTGACTCCTGCCGAGCCGGTGCCCGTGAACCTTGGCGGCATTGTAAAGAATGCCGAGTCGTTGGGCTACCAGGTAAAGACAAAGGGCAACCTTGGGATCACCGCTGTCAACTCTGGCAGAATGTCCGTCAGCTTTCTGTCAAGCGGCGCGGCAACCATAGTGGGTGCAAAGGACGAAGAGGATGCCATCAGCATTTACAGGACTTTTGTCGACGGCGGCAAGCAGAGCTAACCCATGAATTCGAGCATGCTCGACTGGGTTTTTTTCTCTTCCCTAAAGATAAGTCGCAGTTCCATCGCAAGCGAATCCACCCTGCTTCTCAGATAGTCGTTAATTTTGTACTCGGCACACATGTCTGTGGCTATGCCCAGATATTTTTCGACTGCGCCCCTTGTCACCGTCTGAATCAGCTCGCCGCCGCAGCCCGAGCACTTTGCGACGAGCGGCATCCTCCGGAACTTGAGCCCGCACGAAGTGCAGCGCAGGGTCTGCGAAGAATACGATCTCATGTTGCCCATAATATCGGGAAGTATGTGCGTTGTGAGAACCATGGCAGCAACTTCGTCAGCATCAACCGCGCCGATCAGTTTCGCAGTGTCAAACTGCATCTTGAGCTTTTCCTCCATTGTGTTCAGCGTCGAATAGGCGCTCCTCTGTTGCTTCGTCGTGAGGGAGTTGGTGGTGTGGGTGTAGCCGTACCCAAAGAACTGCGTGTCGTCGCCGATCCTATTCTTCAGAGTCTCAATCATGCCGGCCACGTCCGCAGCCTTTGCCTGCTTCCAAGTCGATTCATAGAATTCCAGCGGATATGCGGCTGTGATGTCAACGTTGTGGGCCTGCCGCTGCACCTCGTGTGGCAGCACCACTGGTTGTATCAAGAGTGGCGCGTCCATTAGCCCGCCGATCTTGTCAGGCAAAAAATCGAAGGAGAAGTTCAAAAACGCGTCCATCAAAAGCATGATAGAGTCCGCATCGCCATCGCAATCCCTGCGCTTGGCAGAATGCCAGACGGGAGAGGCAAGGCAGACCTGTGAATCTGTAAATCCGATGATTCTCCCCATAATCCCAACCGATGTGTGTGGCGCAAGCCCCACGACCAAGTGGCCGACGAGGTCATCAATTGAGTTCACGCGATAGAATGGCTCGAGGTCGTAGAGCTTCTCGAGCTCTTCGTCAATGAATTTGGCCGCGTTGAGCAGATGCTTCGCAGAGTCCCTTGGGATTACCACATCCTGTATCATGAGCTCGACCATCTGATCCGGCGACTCGAGCACTCTGCCTTCTGAATCGCGGGTATAGCCGAGCTCCCTTAGCCTGTCGATGTTGACTCCAATCCAAGCCGGCTTGAAATGAGTGAGCGGCTCGTTTGTGGCGTCGAACCGGATTGTGCCGTCCTTGAAGGTGAACAATCCGTGCCGCTGCCTGAGTATTCCTTTTTCGAGCGGCTCTGAGGCCCTGTGTCGGCTCATCATCGACTTGACGCCTTTAAACGGCTCGGTGGGCCCGTAGCCGACTTTTTTCTTTGCGCTCTCAAGCGCCTGCTTTATCGGGTAACCGACAGAGGAGTACGTCCGGCCGTCCCTGCCGCAGCGGGGACACTTCTCACCTTCCTCTATTTCCCCCTTGCAGACAATGCACAGGTTCCGCAGGCTCGTTGGATCGCCGCAGAGCCGGCAATGGGTTCCAACAGAAGGCATCCTGCATTTCGCGCAGTAGCGGTTTGCAATTTCAACGTAGAATGAAGCTTCCTTGCTTGCCTTCAGTATGTCGCGCGTCGCGCCGCCCGACGCGCCGACCGGAAAGAGCGCGTGGACTGGCGGCTTCATTTTCCGCTCTGCGGCCTTTTCCGGCCTTCCGACCCTCACAGCAATAGTTGACATGAACTTGGGCGCAACGGCAATGCCTGAAGTCCTGCTGACCAAATCCACTGCGTCAGCCGGTTCCGCGACAGCTGATCCTTCAAGGAGCCTGGCAAGCGAATACTCATGGTCCGAGTTCTCTATCTTTATCCTATCGCCGTCAAGGGAATGTTCGACGCCAAGCGTTTCAAGTACTTGTTTTGTCCGCTCGTCAAGAGGGAGACCTTCAGCAAGCCGTTCCTTGAGGTAGAGCACATCTTGCACCGAGACTGCGTCCCAGTAGAACGAATATCGCGGGTGAAGCGCGATTCCAAATTTGCACGAGATTTCAAATGCTTCCTCGACGCTCGGCAATGTAGCAAGTGGGTTCCCGGCTAGCTGCGCGAGCCTGCCACGGTTGGTAGTGTCGCTGCTTGCCACGAGCTTTGAGCGCAGCTGGAGTGCCCAAATCTCTTCGGTGTAACTAGCAGGCGGGAGCTGGGCGTTGTTTTCAAGAAAGTCGCCGTAGCTGACAAGCATGTCTCCAAGGTAGAGTATCTTGTCGACTTGCTTGCGAAGCCTCTCTGCTTCCTCAACTGTCGCGACTCGGATCACGCGGCCGCCAATGAGGCGTACCATTGGTGGCTCTATTGTGTCGACGATCGCTATGGTGGAGGCCTTGCCCGGGATGTCCATCTTGATCTGCGTGCCGGCGACGACCGCGTAGTTCAGTAGAGCGGGAACCGCCGGGTGGATTCCAACAGTTGCAAAGCCGGTGTTGCAGCATCGGCCGTAGCGCAGCCTGAATCCACCGAGCTTTTTGGCCATCGAAAGGACTGGTCGGCCGGTTATGACTTCGGACATTCTGTGGTGGGCTGCGTCGTCGTCGCCAGTCTGGATCGCCCCCTTTAGATCCTTCAACCACTGCCAGCCGTCGAGCTTTAAGCTTTCAACGAGTTTGAGCAACTTGCGGCTGCGGCCGATCAGGCCGTCGTTCATGACGCGCAGCGCGCCTCCGCGTACCCGGTCGGTTGAAATCCTCCTCATGCCTTTGTGACCCACCACGTCGACTGGGTCGGTGTCGACGCCGTCGAGCTCCACCGGGAGGCTTGAAATGCACCTGAGAACGTCCTCGTCAAGGACCTTGAACTGGAAGCCCATGACCTCGCGCTCATAGATCCTGAGCTCCTCTACAAAACGACCTGTTTCGTCGTCAAATGAGTTCGCCTTGTATCTATCAAGGCCGGCGACTTTTCTTGTGTGGTCGGCTATGAGCATTGTAAGCGCAGCCTCAGTCCCTCCTGCTGACCTGATGGGTCCTGCAAAGGAAACGGAGAGGTACTGGCTTCCGTCGCTATTGCTTTTTATCGTGACGTCAGAGATCCCCTGCAAAGGCGCGACCGTAACGCCCTCTGTGACTACTGCAAGCGACACGCGGACGGCGCTGTCCAGCCGCGTCTTTAGATCGCCGGAGCCGTAGTCGCCTGCCGCGATTTCCTCCGCTATCTTGAGCGCAGCCTTTTCCTTCGTGGTAAGCGAGAGGAGGCCCCTGAGCCTGTCGGCGATGTCTATGTCGTGCATCTTGGCCACCCTGTCCGCCAGGTCAAACGCAATCTTTGGCTCTACAACGTCGGCAACGTCCAGGCCCTTCCTTCGGGCCTTTAGCGCGTGCTCGTAATTCCGGTAAACGCCGTCAAGGATTTGCCTCTGGTAGCTTCTGTAGAAGGCCGGCATCCGGATGTCCTTGAGCCTGGCCTCAGCTTCGTCCAGCATCAAGCGCTCACTGTGCCCTGATCGATGCAACTATTGAAGAAAACTTGTCCTGCCAGTCGCCTTCCTTTTCTATCATTGTGCCGATCACAATAATGTCCGCGCCTGCCGAGGCGATCTTTGCCGCGATTTCAGGAGTCCGGATGCCGCCGCCTACAATGAGAGTGCCGCCGTAATGCTTCTTCACCGCGGCCACCATCTCTGCAGGAACACTTTGCGAAGCGCCCGAACCTGCTTCCAGGTATACAAACCTCATGCCCATGTACTGCGCAGCCAGCGAATACATCACCGCTAGATTTGGCTTGTTGAACGGAATGCCCTTTGCCCTTCCAACAAACCACGCGGCCGTTCCCTCGCCGACAATGATGTAAGCCGTGGGCAAAGGCTCTATGCCGTATTTTTTGACCGCAACTGCCCCTAGTGCCTGGGCTCCAGTGATAAAGTAGGGATCCTCGGAGTTGAGCAGCGAGCTAAAGAGTATGGCGTCGGCCTTTGGTGATACACCTGTGACATTCCCCGGGAACAATATCACAGGTATTGTGATGTGTGATTTGATATCCGTCACAACCCTAGCGAGCTCTATCTGATCGATTGCAGATGAGCCGCCGATAAGGATCGCAGACGCCCCCATCTTTTCGACCTTCTTGGCGACGGCTGCTGCATCTGACGAATTTTCCGAGTCAATCAGCGGAAGGCAAATCGTGCCCCACTTTTTTACCTCCTCATTGAGGTACTTCTCCACCCTTCCCCCTTGCTGCACGCTTTCTTTTGAAATGCGCAAGTCATTTTAAAGTTTGATGCTGGACCAATCTTAATATTCATGGCACTGCTATACAAATCTGTATAGTACAATGGGCGCGACCGATTTCAATTCTAACCAGCTATTTTCACAAATTGTTGCAAATTCCTTATTCACTGACAGGCAGGTCGCCATTATTTTTAATAGGCTGCGATCAGCCGGCCGGCCTGCCAACTTGACGTCAGGAGCCTACTTTAGGCAGGTAAAGCAGTGCAGGGACAAGGTGGATGCGGTTCTTTACAGCGCAATTCTTCTGCAATCGACGGGGGTCCTGGAGGAGCAGGGTTTGGTGGCTCTGAGCCAGGTTTCCGACCAGCTGCGCGTGATATTTTCGCCTGAAGCGCGTGATATTTTGCCCCCTGATCGCACGGAAGGTGTGATGTCTGTGATGTCACAGCTGGTAAAAAGAGTATCCAGATTGTAAAATTGTGCTACGCTATAGCAATATATCACAGGGATGTGACGTAACCGCGTGATATGGCCCTGGACCTGACCGGAGTTGTGACATTCGTCACATCAGATACCGTGATATTTTCCGCGCTTGCATTCATTTCAGGCATGGCCGGCGTGATGTCATATCACAGGCTGCGTCACTTGTTCAGGAGGACTGAATATCACGCGGACGACTCTGTGACGGAAGCCGTTGTCCTTGAATATTCACGAAGGCTCCGCGACTATGACCGCGTGATTGCCGAGCTGCGTACGAGGGTGGACATCATGGAGATAAGGGAAGAGAGACCCACACCCGTGATATCACATCCCCAGCAGCCGCAACCTCACGTAGCGCGCGTGATGCAGCCGCCGGTAATCACGCAGCACGCTACACCGGAGGAAGTCGAAACGCATGAAGGCCAGAACGGGACTACGGATTACATTCTAAAGTTGCTCGGGGAGAGGCCGCGGACGGCCAGGGAAGTCCAGCAGGCAGTTGGGAGGACACGAGAGCACACTTCCCGCCTCATGAAAAAGCTGACACAGTCCGAGCTCGTCGCGAGGGACATGGCTTCCAAGCCGTTCAGGTACACCCTTACAGACCAGGGTCGGGAGAGGCTGAGGGAGAAGGCTGAGGTGGCATCCGAGATGCGGACTCCCTAGCAGACCTGTAAACCCATTCCTTGCCCTGGCGCACCCTTGAAAGTCTGCCCCTTTCCGAATAGCGGGAAAGGTAGGTAGAAACGATGCTCAGCTTTATCGGCTCGTTGAACTGATCCTCATAAAGCTCCAGAATGTCGCTTGAGGTAAAACTGCCATACGGGAACCTGTCTTGGACTAGCCCCCAAATCCTGTCTCCAACTGACGCGGGTGCGGGCTGAGGCACTCCAGAGTGGCCGTTCGCAGGCGACTCTATGTTGAGAAGATCCATGAACTCTACTATTTTGAGGATTTTGTCCTTTGAGATGTTCCCTTCGAGGGAAAGGTTATACTTGCTCCCCTCGGCGTCCTCCAGTTCTATCCGGAACTTTTTCTTCCCCGAGCTCATTTCCGATAAAGGTAGCTTGACGTGCTGGCCGCTTAACACTTAACACCAGCTCTGTCATATCTGATAACAAGTAGCTTAGCTAACGTTAACAACGCATGAGACGCAAGCTAGTCCTTCTAGTGATGTGGCACTGTTAACCACTTCCTTGGTAAGCGATTCGCCCGTTTAGGGTTCCAGTGGAAACGTAGGGGTCCATTCTGACCTCCTTAACAGTGTTAATGGGCAACCTTAACGCTCCAGTGGAAATAAAGGGGTTCATTTTCAGTGCAATTCCTGGTTCGACGATCTGAATTGATAACATTGTCGGTTTGTTTGCTGTTTGCGGTTCCGGACGCACCCCTGCCTTTCCTGTCCAGCCCCTGTCTCTGAGCTTGAGCTTTTACTGTTTCTGATCTTGATTCATAGATGTGTACTTGTTGATTAGGGCCGTTAAAAGCGACGTGTTAACATGCCTGTTAAGGCAAAGTTAAGAAAATACCGTTCTGGATAAGAAAGCAAGGGGTGGCGGCGGATTAAAATTAGAACTGGTGGTGCATTTCCCACTTGAGCTCGTCTGACATTGACAATATTTTCAACAGGGCCGCAAGCGGCAAGTCACTGATGAAAAATCGCCAAGCACTTACGATAGACTATGTGCCTGAAAAGCTTCCCTTTAGGGAGGAGGAAGAAACCGCGGTGGCCCAAGTGCTGTCGACGGTGCTGAGGAAAGCTAGGCCATCTAACCTTCTGTTGTTCGGCGAACCGGGAACAGGCAAGACGGCCGTCGTCAAGAAAGTAGTTGAAAAACTGGACAACAAGGCTGCCGAGCTGGGACTGAACGTTGCCGTGGTCACTGTAAACGCAAAAGGCGCGAGCACCGCGTACAAGGTCCTGTTCCAGATCGCCGAGGATCTGGGCCTAAACAGGTCGCAGGACAAGACAAAGCAAGTCCCTTTCACAGGCCTGTCTATAGGCGAAGCGACTGACAGGATCCTGCAGTTCGTCCAAAAAAAGAAACTCGGTATCATCCTTGTGATCGACGAGATAGATTCTCTTGTGGACAAGAGCGGCGACGACATCCTCTACAGTTTTACCCGTGCGAACCAGCACGTCACAAAGGGAGGTTCGATTTCACTTATCGGAATTTCAAACAGCCTCGACTTTAAGGACAAGCTGGATCCGAGAGTTCGCAGCAGCCTGAGCGAAGAGGAGATGGTGTTCAACCCCTACAGCGTCGAGCAACTAGCCCAGATACTCCGCGAAAGATGCAAGATCGCATTCAATGACGGGGCGATCTCAGACGGCGCCATAAACCTCTGCTCTGCTGTTGCCGGCAGGGAGCATGGGGATGCCAGGAAAGCCATAGACCTGCTCAGGGTAGGCGCTGAGATCGGAGAGCGGCAGAATGCAGGCCGCGTCGATGAAAAGCACATCCGCGCCGCCCAGGAAAAGATAGAGCGCGACGCCCCGTTCGTCCTTCTCCGCAACGCGCCCACCCACATGAAGCTCGTCGTATTGGCCATATCGAGATCAAAGGACGGCTATACCGGAGACGTGTACGATCGCTATGCGGCTCTCTGCGCAAAGACCGAGCAGGAGCCGCTCACACAACGACGCATCACACAAATGATAAGCAAGCTGGATCTGCTGGGGCTGGTTACGACTGAAGTGGTGAACCAAGGGCGCTACGGCAGGTCTCAGAGAATAAGGCTGCGCATTCCTCTCGACACTGTGAAGCAAGCTCTCAAGGAAGATTCCACACTTTCAGCATTCATCGAGTGAAATCCTGCAGGAAGGGCTGCAGCGTCGCAAGATTCACAAGCACTGCTATACCTGGAGACGGCATTATGCCCATGGTTTGCTGGAACTTTGTCTGCGCCTGCCATGCGCCCGAATTCACGATAAGTGTCCCTCTATAATTCTGGATGTCTACTACGTGGACGTGTCCAGAGTGCAGTATGTCGGGCACTTCCGAGATCACCATCATGTCTTCTTGTTCCGGCGCAATGGGGGTGCGTTCGCCGTAAGTGGGCGACAAGTGACGCGCTTTCAAGAAAACTTTCATTGCCTCGGCCGGCTTTGAATAGCTGAGTCCCGGAGTTGTTGCGATAACATCGTCAAGGCTCTGGCCATGATACATCAACACTTTCACACCATTTAGCTCCACGAACGCCGGATTGCCCAGCATTGTGCAATTCTCAAGCGAGTAGAGCTTTTCCGCGGCAGCCGCGACTGGGATGGACGGCTGCGGCAAAGCGCGCCTCCCGGGGTCGTGGTTGCCCGGGATCACAAACATCTTGATGTGCCTTGGGACCTTTGAAAGCAATTCTGAGGCGCGCGCCATCTGGCCCGCGACGTTCATATCTAGCAGCTCCTTGTCCTGGTTTGGAAATATTCCAATCCCGTCAACGAGATCGCCGCCAAAGCAGAGAAATTTTATCTTGCGAACTATGTCGTCGTCGGTGGATGAGAGCCACTCGAGAAACCGGGCAAACTCGGCCGCCATGAAATACTTGCTTCCGACGTGCATGTCGGATATGAGCACTGCATACGATTCCGACCTGCTCCTGCCTGGAAGATGGTCTGGAATGTCAGGCGCAACAATACTCTTGACAACCTGGCCCGGCGCGCCTTTTGCTCCACTTTCCAGTTCAAGCATGACCATCTGATCCAAAGCCAGGAAGGCCGCCTGCCTTTTCACCTCTTCTGAAATAGCCATGACTTCAAGCGTCCCGGTGTAGTCGTCCACAGCCAGCTCGATCCCGTTCTTTCTAGTCCGGCGCGACATGAGAAGACCCGCGATAACAGTCGTCGAGCCTCCGGTCAAACTGCGCTCTCCGCGTTCCTGCTGCGGTTTTGAGCCGCTCCTCGAGCTCTTCACCGAAGCTACCTTGGAAATGCGCTTGCTGTCCGGCCGCTGCGCAAGGATTTTCATCGTCTTCTCAAATCTAGAGCGGAAAAGCGCGGCGTACCCTTCCACACCTTCGGCTGTCGTCACCTTCGGCGTTGGATCCATCAGGACGGAACATGCCTCCGCGGATCCAGGCTCCGGCTCTGAAGGCCTTGACGGGCTCAGGAGGCCCTTGATGTCTTCGACCAGAATGACAAAGTTCTTGCCGTTTTTCTTTGCCTTGACAATATCCTGGACGATCCTCATAATATCGTCGTCGAGGCCCTTGAGCATCGCAAAGGCGTCTGGGTGAATTTGAAACCTGTTGTTCGTTGCATACGACAGCGCATTGGAAAGTTCACTATGCAAAGCCAACTCCGGAAGAGCCCCCGTTGATTCCGAAGGCATGCTTAATTAGATTTCCGATTCTTATCCAACATCGTTTTATTTCAGGCAGTCGCAATTCCCTAGGTGAACAAGTACTGCGGCAGGTGCAAAAAGTTATTGCCGCCTGATTCGGAATACCTTATCTGCGAACACTGCCACAAAAAGACGGTAATGGACGAACAAGATCTGGACATTCATAATTCCAGGGTTCACTACTAGCACACCGCACCAGACAGAAATCCGGCCAATATTTTGACAAAACCTGCATTTCCTTGCGGAATAGCTTGAAAAATCGCTTGAACGAGCCAGTTTGTAGCGAAATGAACACGCAAAATATGAAAAAGCTGCCAACAATCTATCTAAGAACAGTTGACATTCGGTTTTAATACAAAAAACGCCTAGTATAGGTGGATAGTGTTGAGAGAGTCCATCCTGATTGTGGATCAAAAACCCTGCACTGCCAATCTGATGAAGGCTTACCTACGAGCGGATGGGTATGCCGTAGATCATACCCCTGACCCTGTGGAGGCAGTCGCAATCGCAAACAACACCGACTATTCCTTGGTGATCACGGACCTTGTAATGCGGGGCATGACCGGTATTGACCTGTACAGGGAAATTAGGTACACCTGCGACAGGAAAATTTCTTTCATGTTTCTGCTCAAGGCTTCACGCGAAGAACTGAGGTTGATGGGCTCTCTGGACAGAAAGGATGTGATAAAGAAGGAGCCGCTTTCCATTAACGAAGTAATCGCCAAGGTAAGGGCGGCATTTACGAGTAATCAGTAAAGATACTGTTGATGTGCGACAAAAGCTCGTTTCTGAGCTCGATCACGCTGGCCCTCTTTTCACCGTCAAGGTCGGTCATCAGCAGCGCGTCAAGCCCCTCCACCAGGTACTTGATGTTCGGCAGAGTCAGCAGCACCTTTTCTTCTCCCTGATTCTTGCTTGCCATGGTCACACACTAAGTATCGCTGCGGTTGTTATTAACCACAATGGAATGCCCGCTTCCTACCAAAGACCTTAAAGCAGAAATATCCAGCCCATCCAGATCACGCAAAGACAATAGAATGTCCAACCCAAGCGGATCACGAGGCCCCAGCGACTACCAGCGACAGACAATCCTCAACCTGCACTACTCTGGTATCCCAGCGGAGATAATTGCTCTCCAGATGGACATAGAGCAGCAAGAGGTCGACCTCGTGATATCCGACGCCGCGCAGGAAGAGCAGCAGAGCGTCGCCGCAAGGCAGGAATCCGAAAAATCGTCGCTCGCCTCTTTTTACCTGGACGCCGTCGTTGATCTCGAGAAGGCCATCAAGATGGCACAGCAGAGGGTGTGGAAGGCGCTCAAGGTGGAGCCGACATTTGATCTCTCGACCGAGGAAGCCCACAACGTCCTTGCAAAACTGGCAAAGTCAAAGGCAAAGTTCGTTATACTAAACATCGACCTAGTTGGCTCGACCCGGCTCTCCATGACACTTCCCGTCGACAGGCTCGCCACTCTGGTGCAGGCGTTCACCCAAGAAATGTCCCTGACAATCACCGCCTACGGCGGCTACGTGCTAAAGTACGTAGGCGACGCTATACTTGCCTTCTTTGTGGCCGAGGGCGACCCTTACCTTCCAAGTATCAACGCCGTAAATTGCGCCAGATCCATGATACGAGTCATCAGGGATGGCATAAATCCAATCCTCAACCAGTACGACTACCCCGAAATGAGCGTCAGAGTCGGCATAGATCTCGGCGAGAACGTGGTGGTGCAATACGGATGGAACACTCAGACAGTCGAAGGCAAACAGCTCAGATGGCCGCACTATGACATCTTGGGCTACACCATCAACGTAGCTGCAAAGATGACTTCGCTTGCAAAGCCGGACCAGATACTGATCGGTCAGATGGTTTACGACGTGCTGGACGAAAAGCAAAGGTCTACCTTCCATCTTCTCCAGATAAACCCGGACGTTTGGGGCTACATGAGTGACCAGACTGGCGGCATATACAGGCTGTACGGGACTGCGTAGCAGCAACTATATATTTGAAAAATGTGCCGTTAGAAGCACACCACATGCGCGCTGTTGAATACAAGGATTCTTTTGTAAAAATTGCGGGGCTCATCGGGGGCGAGGAATACGTCAAGGTTGCCAAGTCTCTGCTGAACACCGAGGACGTGACCGACGAAGAGATCGCAAGCGCGACAGGTTTAAAGATCAACATCGTTCGCAAGGTTCTTTACGACATGTTCGGCAAGGCCCTGATAACGGGGATCCGGGTGAAGGACGAAAAGAAGGGATGGTTTGTTTACCGGTGGCGGGCCAAGCAGGACCAGGTCGACAACTTTATCGAAAACCAGAAAAAGAAAATCCTCGACAGGCTTCACAAGCGTCTCGAGTACGAAGAATCCACTGAGTTTTACCACTGCGGCAACCACGACTGTCCCCGCGTGAAATTCGATGCTGCTGTGGAGCTCTTTTT
>DATEEE010000201.1:0-14097 GCA_035281285.1 Nitrososphaera sp. | reverse complement strand
ACAAGCAAAAGGCCAAAAACAAAGCAGTCGACGTACTCTTGAACATTATCTTTCCAGACTAAGACTTTAATATCCAGCAGATAATCGGACTAGAAGAAGCGGTCATCGTCTAGTTTGGTCTAGGACACTGGCCTTCCATGCAATGCGCGGAGTCAGCCCGTAACCCGGGTTCAAATCCCGGTGACCGCATCCTAATCCTGAAGGGTACTTTCGAACTCCTTTACGACAAGGGTGGTTCCCGACTCTATGGTTGCAGACCCTCTGACGCTCCAGTCGATGTCGCTAGTCTGATTCAGTATCCTGTTGAACAAATCCGCTCTGTCGTCTCCGTACTCTAGCGGGAAGGAATCGGTAAGAGGGACCCGGGTGTCCGGAAACAGTGCAGGTCTGCCATTGGGTGGCACGTCTTCATATGAGAGCGTCTTCTCGCCGACGAGAGCCCCGTCTGCAAATAGCTCGTAGTCTATCCTTGACGTTGTGAGGGTCATGGTGCTGTTGTTTGTTATGGAGAAAGTGGGTCTAAGCAATAGTTCCTGCTCGTCTGAAGAGTCGTCAAGGACAATTCTGGTAAAATCGATCCGCACATCATCAACATTTATCGGCGTGAATACTATGAGCGGGTAGAAAATTATCGCAAGGGCGACAGCGGCTATGACGGCTATAAGTGCAATCCTTCTCGGGCCGAGGATCAATCTTCAGGCTTGCTGCCCGACAAGCTGATTAAAACCTTTCTGGATGACGACAAGTTGCTTCACAGCGGCTGCAGCATCGATAATATATCGAAGAGGAAATTGAAAATCGATGGCCGTTGAAGACGGACTCGTCAACTGGGTGCATCTGATATGCGCGTCAATCTGGGTTGGGGGATCGCTCTTTATCGGAATTGTTCTCGTGCCGGTACTCCGCTCACACACAAAGAGCATTGAGGAACTTGTGGCTCTAATGGTAAGAATTGGGAGGCGATTCAACAAGGTAACAGTCCCGGCCTTTGCTATCCTGGTGGCAACCGGCATCTACAATTCCAGAGCATTCCTTGGCGAGCCGGCGGCGCTGCTTGATTCAAGCTACGGCATGATATTACTGACAAAGATATTTCTTGTCATAGCGACGATCGCCACGTACGTGGTACACGTACGGATGTTCAACGCAGAGATGGAGAGTAAAATTCTTTCCGGAAACGCGGGCAGCGTATATGTCCAGTCAGTTCGGTCAAAGATTATCAACCTTGGAAGGGTCACCGTTGTCCTGTCTATCGTGATACTCTTGCTGGCGTCGCTTCTTGACAGCGGCGGAATTTAGCCCTCTATGTCCACGATGAATGTGCCGTCCGACCGATCGGAAATATTGTATCTGCAACCCGTTAGCTTGCTTGCGACCAGGAGGTTTGTGCGGAGGTGGGAAGTAGCCCGGGCAATCCTGTATCTTGACCTCCCGCGGGCTATAGCCAGGGGCAAGACTATCATGTCCGCAAGAAATGGGTCTACAGGAACGCCTTTTGACGCAGATTCAATGAATCGCCTTGCCGCTTCCTGCCCGACTGTTTCAGCAGGCTTTCCCAGTTCGCCAATGCTATCGCCTCCAATGAAGGGACCAAAATCCGAAGAAGTATAGACAAGTATTGATGACCCCGGGGACATCGCAGTTTCTAGTGATGCAGAGTAGGTCCTGCATCGGATGCCCTGCTTCTCCATCGCAATGATAGCCGAAGTTATCTGCCTCTCTGCGACGTGCTTGGGAAGGAGGCTGCAGACGCTGGCAATTCTCGGTTCAGAGCTCCTGATGGTTGTCAGATCCATTGGATCCGGATGAAGGCAAGGCTCGATTCGAGCCCGCACTACGCCACCCCCTTTCGGATAGTATCCCCTCCTGATTACGTCTATGGAAAACATGATTCCCATGCTGCGGAAAACATCCTGAACCACGTATCGGATGTAGTCTATTGTGGGGCTTGCCCTTACGTCAGTTCCGCCAACAAGCTCTAGCTCCAGCCGATTTCCTGTGAGGGCGACCGCTGGAATAACCGTGAGCAGTATCATTGGTATGCTCCCGGCAGTTCCAACGTCGAATTTTGACTCTTGACCAACGAATCCTCCGGAAGGCTCGAATGTTATCGAATCTGCGCCCACCTTCAAGTTTTCCGTCCGCGCGCCAAAGAGCGACGCCATAGCCTGGATCGCGGTCAGATGCTGCGGCCTTAGGCCAGCGTTGTCTCGCTTTGCCCGGATATTTATCACCCGTACAGGCTTGCCGGTAATGGCGGAGAGCGACACTGAAGTTCTGAGTATCTGTCCCCCTCCCTCGCCCAACGAACCGTCAATGGTGATGCTGGCCTGCGACAAGACTCTGGATACGGAAGATCTCGTACGTCTAATTAGTTTTGATCATTGCCGCCGGAATTGGTATTAGGAGTGTAACTAGGAAGGGAACAATATCCCGTGCATGTTTAAATTAGCGCCGCAGGCAATCCATGGTCAGTTGCCAAAGACAGGGCTCTTTATCGGCCGGTTTCAGCCGTTTCACAAAGGACATCTTGCCACTGTGAAATTCGCTCTAGCCAAGGTGGACAGGCTTGTCATCGTAGTCGGAAGTTCACAAAAGAGCCACGAGCCTCGAAATCCGTTCACTGCAGGTGAACGGATCATGATGATCAAAGATGCCCTGGACTCCGACAGGAAAATTGATCCACGGAAAATCATGATCGTCCCCGTGCCCGATGTCGACGTGCATTCGCTTTGGACCAGGCAGGTAGACTCGTTGGTACCAACGTATGACGTCGTGTTCGCTAACGACCCGTTCACCCTGCTCCTGTTCAGGGAAAGAGGGGTCAAAGTCGTGGAGCCCCCTCTGCGACGTCGCAGTCAACTTGCTGCGACACAAATAAGGGAAAGGATGTTCAGGGGCGACAGCAAATGGAAGAATCTTGTGCCCCCCGCAGTCGCGAATGTGATATCCAACATAGATGGTGTGAGAAGAGTTAAGGCAATCGCCGAAAATCAAAGTCACTCTCATGAGCCACATTGGAAAGCTATCTAGTGAATATTTTGAATCTGAAAATGAACAGATTCAAGAGCTAGCGTTCGCGGGCGTGAGCTATGAGCGTACAGCTCTCAAATTTGAGGGAAAGGACGGGAGTACTTTCGTTGATGTCGAGAAGGCTCCTAGAAAATCCGTCCTTATCGGTCAGAGGACAGCCCAGATAAGACGCAGGATGCGATCCTACTGGGACATGGATTAGACAAAGATCTTGTATGCAGAGCTTCAGGCCCTTGGGCGACTTCTAGGGACGGATAATCTTGCAGAAGCCGGAAGACCGCTAGATGGCTTAGGCTACTAAAGCACATTTGATCACTTGGCTGTGGAGAATGTTATTTCGAAAAAAGAAAGGAGAACTTGGTCGCATCGCACCTACCTCTTAGCGACTACATCACTTCCTCGATCATCTCAAATACCATTGCAGCAATGAGGACAAAGAACATCTTCTTGCTGGAAAGCAAGAAAGCCCTAGAAGTCCTATCCAGAATTTGAGACAGGAAATTCTGCAACGCAGGGTAGCCCGATGCGCCAAGCGAATTTACGATTGGCGTGGCCATTGCGCAAAAAGTTTGCATGTTCCATGTTCACATCACTCTTTGCGCGCTGCCTGCATATAACTCAGCTTGAGCGGAATGCTCATTATCCTTAAGCGTTGAGTGATTCTTCATTCGCCTGACTCATCGCTTCTCGATGGTCATGAATGCCAGTACCGCAGACAAAGCATTCGGTTTCTTCCATTTCGATGTAATTCGTGAGAATCGCGATAGATTTGGTCCCGCATACTACAGATTTGAAGGTCATTCACTTGCATTTCTACAATTTGAAGCCCATAGCCGAGACTGTATCCGTAGAGGAGCCAGACTTGCTGTTTAGTTCATTTGTTGATATGTCGAAGTTACTTCCCGTCTGGGTCCCCTTACAAGCTGAATTCCGCCGCGAGCGCCTCACCCGGCCGCACGAAGTGAGCTCGCTGCCACAATGGCTACCGTGTGTCTAGATTGTTGCTCATCACAATTTAGTCTTGCAGCGCCGGGTCTTGTGAATATCGAATCATATCAAAGAGTATTAGACCATGCTAAGGAGCTTACCGCTAGCATAGCCGGCGAAGTGAAGCGCTTTCAGCCACTGTCAAACGAAGCAAAAAGAAAGCTACAGGGGCTTACCGCCCGACGGACTTAACGACGTCTCGGAAATACCAGGATTCGAAAGGCCCAAGGATTAGGTGCTTTCAACTGGATAATAACAAGCAGTAAGCTATTTTTACATGCATTACTCTAGAGTATTGGTGTTCGGAAAAGGCGAATCACGACCGGCTGGTGGCAGGGGATGGCCCGCAATAACCGACGAGCTCTGGTACGGCGACCTTCAAAAGCTCTCAAACGAAGAGCTCATTCGAATGTACACCATGTTCGCAGACGGACGGTACAGATTTGCCCGAAACGCCTGGTACATCCCTCTTGGTTCAGACCAGCGCTGCCCGATCATGGTTGCAAAAGGGTTCAGGTCACCTGACACACTTGACAGGATGGCCGAATTTCAGGATACTGCAAAGTTGCTCGAAACAGAATATAGGAATTTCATTGACGCTTGGGACTTTGGATACATCTCCGAGCGCGATATTGAAAGGGCCATCCTGAAGATCCTTGAGTCGAGGAACATCGAAATAACAGAGCATGTCGCCGGCAGCGGCTGATTGTTCGCCAAGCCGCCTGCATTTTAACACCCACGACTGTTAGCTTGCGCGAAACGTTTTCGAGATTTGTTAATATACTGACCCGAGCGATTGATTTCGTTGTCGTCAAGTGGAAAGGGCGGTTATCGGGGCGCTGGTCTTGACTTTCTAACCAGCCGCGAGATATCTGTTGGCGACTCGATAGTGGTTCAGACCGATGATGTAGAGCTCACAGGCGTCGTTATGCCAAGGTACGAGTCAGCAAGCGAGGAGTATATCGCAATCAAGCTCAAGAGCGGCTACAACACCGGCGTAAAGATAAGCAAGATCAGATCCATATCCCGTGTGGCCGCAGCACATTCAGAGACCGTTTCCCGTACAGCCACGGTGACAGAAAACGAGTCGCTTCCTAGAATAGCGCTGATCAGCACAGGCGGCACCATTGCCAGCAAAATAGACTACAGGACCGGTGGTGTCAAGGCGGCACTATCAGCTGCCGACTTGTACTCTTCAGTTCCAGAGCTAGCTCAAATCGCAAACGTAGATACCGAAGTCCTAATGAGCGAATACAGCGAAAACCTAAACCCCGGGCACTGGACCCTCATGGCTCGAAGGATTGGAGAGAAGGTGCGCTCAGGCGACTACGCGGGGATTGTCATTTCGCACGGGACGGACACGATGCACTACACTGCCTCTGCCTTGAGCTTTGCCCTCAAGGGATTGCCCGTCCCCGTCGTGCTCGTGGGGGCGCAGAGATCATCAGATCGGCCGTCATCAGACGCTGCACTGAACTTGACGGGGGCGGTTTCGTTTGCCTCAAAATCTGAGGTTGCAGGCGTATTTGTCGCCATGCACGCTGGCACTTCCGATGATGCGATCGCCATCCACATAGGTACACGTGTTAGGAAAAATCACACCAGCAGGCGCGACGCCTTCGAGTCTATAGACACGACACCGGTGGCTCTGGTCAGGGACGAGAAGATCGCGATGCAGGACAGCGGGTTCAAACTGCAAAGTAGAAGCAAGAATTTCGATATCGAGCCCAGGCCGTCATTTGACAGCAGAGTGTTGTTGTTAAAGTATTACCCCGGCCTTGATTTCAAGCTGGTCGAGCACGCCACAAGCGCCGGTTACCGGGCAATCGTACTTGAAGGCACCGGCCTCGGGCACGTGAACCGTGATTCCTTCCCGTACCTCAAAAGTGCGATATCGTCGGGGCTAGCAATATTCATGACATCGCAGTGTATCTGGGGCCGGGTCCGAATGACCGTGTACGATACTGGCCGCGACTTGATGGACTTGGGAGTCGTCCCACTTTCCGACATGATAGCTGAAACCGCCACGGTCAAAGCCATGTGGGGTCTGGCAAATACTGACGGAATGGACAGATTCACCGACCTGATGCAGGGAAATCTGGCCAACGAAATCTCTGAAGCGCTGCCAATCGGGTAGGTAATGATTAATACGTATGCGCCACTGAAATCTAGTCCACCGTGACATCATTACCGGATCCTTCGTCGCTCGACCTCAAGGTTGGCTTTGAAATTCACCAGCAGCTTGCAACTCGCAAAAAACTCTTTTGCAACTGCGAGTGTGGGGAAGCTCAAAAGTACGACTTTCAATTCATTAGGAAGCTGCGCCCTACACAGAGCGAGCTAGGCTCGTACGACCCGGCGGCCATGTTTGAGTTCAGCAAGATGAGGACAGTCGAATACAAGGCATCAAGAGGCACGAGCTGTCTTGTGGAAGCAGACGAAGAGCCTCCGCACGAAATAAACGAAGACGCTCTTGAAACTGCACTTCTTTTTTCACTTGCGCTCGAGTCAAAAATCATGGATGAAATTCAGGTCATGCGCAAGATCGTAATAGACGGTTCCAACACTTCGGGATTTCAGCGAACCATGCTGGTAGCCTCGGGCGGATACCTAGATGTGAAGGGAAAGCGAATTGGGGTCCAGAGTATATGTCTAGAGGAGGACGCAGCGAGACAACTCGAGGACTCCAAGGGCGTGAGGACATACGCACTTGACAGGCTTGGCGTGCCGCTGGTCGAGATCGCTCTGGATCCAGTGACTGGCAAGCCAGAAGATATCATGCAGGTGGCACTTACACTTGGAAGGCTTCTCCGGGCCAGCAAGCGTGTGGCAAGAGGACTGGGCTCGATCCGGCAGGACGTGAATATTTCGATATTGGGCGGCCCTGTCGTAGAAGTCAAGGGCGTACAGCAGCTTGACCAACTGATCAAGGTCATTGAGTACGAGACAATCCGGCAGCACGGTCTTGCGCTGATCTCGCATGAGCTGCAAGAAAGAAGAATTGATGTTTCCCGCGTGGGCGACAAGACTCAGGACGTGACAGAAGTCATGAAAAAACTTGATTCAAAGGTGGTAAGAAAAATACTCGAGTCCACCGACTCTGTGTTCGTCGCGCTGCGCGCACCGGGGTTTGCAGGAATGATTGGACACGAGCCGTACCCTGACATCAGGCTGGGTAAAGAGCTGGGAAGGATGGTAAAGTTCTACGATCTCGACGGGATATTTCATTCTGATGAGCTGCCCAACTATGGTATTACAGAGCAGGCCGTCGCGGAGCTGCGACAGGTACTCGAGATTGATTCTGAAGGGGCATTCGTACTTATTGGCGGTCCAAAGCCAAAAGTGGAACCTGCGGCCTCGGCAGTCGTGAGCCGGTTAAAGGCCGCACTTAAGGGAGTAATTGCAGAGACGCGTGCCGCCACGCCCGATGGACAGACTATTCATCTCAGGCCGAGGCCAGGCGCGGCCAGGATGTACCCCGAGACAGACATACCAACCATCGCAGTGACATCAGAACTGCTGCGTTCTCTGGAAGACAAGATCCCCCGGCCATGGGACGAACAGGTAGATCGCATAGCCGAGAAATACGGAATCAACAGCAAACTGGCAAGTCAGATATTCGACTCCGAATACCTTGCGATCTTTGAGGAACTGGCGGAAAAAACCAAGGTGCCTCCAACATTCATTGCATCGAAACTCACAGAGGATCTTGTCGGTCTCCAGAGGCAGGGGCTTGACCCGTCGTTGCTTGCGCAGGATGCGATATCCGAGACTTTTTCGTTACTGGACTCGGGGCTTATTGCGAAGGAATCGGTGGTACCTATCTTTGAGAAATTGATGCGAAGGGAGGCAGGTTCAGTGGCTGAAGCGGTCAGTGCGACGGGGGCGTCTTCTGTAGGAGACGAGGAGCTCGGGAAAATACTTGACAAGGTGATAAATGAAAACATGGCAGTTGTTAAAGAAAAGGGGTCAGAAGCTATCGGAGCCCTGATGGGGAGGGCCATGGCTGTTCTTCGGGGCAAGGCGGACGGCCAAAAAATAAATGCACTGCTAAAGGACAAGCTGTCGAAAATGGTGGGCTAGCCTAGGATGTATAAACCCAAAGGGACGAAAGATATCTATGTTGACTCTTTGCAAGTCAATTCTTCGACCCTTGAAAAACAGCTGGCAGACAGGGGCGTTTCAAAAGCAGAGATCAACTCGATTATCTCGAACACTTCACAGAGATATTCAGACTATCTCCTGAATATCGTCCGGGAGTGCGAAATGGACATGATGGCACTCGAAAAAGTACCAAGCCCCCTCAAGCTTTTCATAGATTGCCTGAGAGAATCGAGCAATTCGATGTCCTTGTCCGATTCTTCTCGTAAACTTATCACAGATTACGCGCTCGCCTGGGAGGAATGGATGTGACGAATTCAAATCGAAACGGGGGACCGCATATTGACGACTGAAAAATTTTCTGACGAGAAGATAGATTTTCATCCGCGATCCTGGCTGTCCAAGTACCGCAAAGTCTCTTTGTGGTACTTAACCAAGATGCTGTTATTTTATCACGGCATTGGCATCGTAATGCTCCTGGTCGGCTCGGCCGTAATCGCATTTCTGATTCCAGATTACGAGCAGCCCAGCCTCCCCCGTTCGCTTGTATCCGTTCTTGCCGCCGGGCCGATAGAAGAAACAATTTTCTTCGGAATCCCCTTTTACGTTTTCGGGAATGCTTATGCCGTCCTCGTCACCGGGGCGATTTGGGCAGGCTTTCACGTTTTGAATACTGAAACGTATGAGCTGAACAGCCTGTCATTTGGGAACTTGCTTTTCGTGATACCTTCGCTTTTCTTCAGCCTGCGAACGTGGGTCAGCGGGAAAGGCTGGTTTGCCGTACTGACTCATTCTGCATGGAACGGTGTGTTCTTTGGGGCGGGATGCGCTGGTGGCGATTCCGAATGCACAGGCCTCGAATCGGACCCGTTTGATACCCTGTTCAGCATCCTCCTTTCAGCAGGTCTCGTGGGCGCTGCATACGCGCTGTACAGGATGAAGCGGAGCCGCGAACACAGAAGACTCGCAGTCTGATCAATCCCGAATTCAATATATAGGCCGGCACTTTCCAATGACAGAACATATGGGCTCGACTGAATCTAGCGTTAACGTTTCTGTAACCGTTGGAGATGTAAAGGTTCAATTCAACGGGTCAGCAGAATCAGTCATGACTTCTGTAATGAATTTTCTTTCAAAGCAAGTCCCAGGACTTGATCTTGCAAGAAGAATCACGCTAACTTTCGCTGCGAACGAGCTTATTGAGACCTACTCGCGGGTGATCAAACTGACTCCCGAAGGCCCGCGGGTAATACCGGAGCCCGGCATCAACCTTTCCGACAAGGACATAGTTGCGCTTCAATTGGTGGCATCAAAGCTCGCAAAGGACTTGGGAAGACAGCCTGACGACGCGATGCAGGTTGCCGATCTACAGACAGCAACAGCGCTTAACCCCAAGTCCATAAGCTCTAGAATTTCGGAAATGGTAAAGGCCGGACATGTCGCGAGAGATCCGAGCGAGGCAGGCAAATACAGGATAACCACAGCTGGCATCCACTGGCTCAACTCCACGATTGTAAAAAAGCTAAAGTCTGTCTAGCCGCCTGGCGGCCGTTTCTGGATGTATCGGAAGTTTCGCATCGTCCCAGTCCTGGTGAGGAAATTCTCCCGGACCATGTCGGCCAGAGAATGTGACACTGCAGTCCTGTCGTAATTATAGCCTCTTCTCCCCAGTTCTTCATGGACTTCGCCAAGCGCTCTTTCTGAGGTAAAATAGCTTTCCTGCCACAGACTGTCCAAAAGCCCCCTGCAGGTCTTTCCTCCCTTTGATTTGGGTTCTGCGATACTTGGGAGAGAACTTGCCTGTCCCACTCGAGATTTTAGTTTTTCCAGCTCGACTCGCATTGAATCGAGAGTGCTTTGAAATACAGAATCGAACGCTTTTGAGTCGAGGCTTGACAGGACATTCTCGACTACTTGCCTTACCCGGCTCTCGGAACAAGTGATTTCGACCTCCCATTCGCCATGTTTGAGCTTGATCTTTACCTCGTCGGGTGGTCCGTCGCTCAATATTCTATTTAAAGCCACCATACGCTATTGATAAACCTGTTGCTGACCATATTGTGCATGTTGCACAATATTAATATATACACGCCCGCAGTTATTGTTGGACAACATGCGCACACAATTAGATTCGATTTCGAGCATGAGCCTGGGAGACCTGCAGGTACTGGAATCTGTCGGCAGGTGTCTCGCCCCAAAGCTTGACGGATTGAAAGGGAGACGACTGATTTTCAACCGGGATGACAAAAAATTGGTTCCGTACGATGGATGGGGGCTTAACGGCAACAAGGAGACAGCGGTCGTTACGACTGTTCGGCCAGCAACAGAAAAAGTGCTCGTTGCTGCGGTAGATTCCAGTTGTGTCAAGGTCGCAGAAACCGAAGAAGGCTCACTCCTTGCAGTCAAGTGCGGAATCGCCACATCGATCTGGGGTAATGCGCTCATGCACTTCAAAATCGGTCCCATCCTGTTCTATCTGACCGAAGATTCAGCCAGAGAGTCGGATCTTGATGTCAGGCTATCGCGTGCCGTACTACTCGACGACGAAATGGCAATGAGGCTGGTCAGGGTCAGGGCAGAAAGGGCAATTCAATTTGAACTTGCGAGTCACCTGGCCGGCGCCATTATTCTCGTAGATGGATCACTCCGCGCATCAGTGTTTGAAGAAAGACGCAGAAGCCTTACCAAAATTGCCGAAGAATGCGTCATGCGCCGCAGCACGTTAGTTGGAATAAGCAAAGGAACAAAGTTCAAGCCACTCGAAAGGGCAGCTGCCCCACTTTCAAACGTGCCGGGCCCGGCATTTATTGAAGTTGACGACTTGGTTAAGAACCTTGTAAAGAATTCGCTAGGGTCGAACTATATGATACGGCTTGATGCTACCGGGCCGGTCTTGAGGGCAGACGTAATGGGGGCCAGCGGAGCTGAGTCACTTGGACGACTGATAGCCAACGACTCTGTTTCCGCAGGGTACCCCGAGTCGCTTAGGCTTGCACACCATATCTCCGCGTTTGCCGCCACGGAGCTGACCTGCCTTAGAAGCCACATTCTTAGAAATTATGACGTAATAGAACTTGCCGCCCAGGATATCCGACGCATTGTTTTGGGATCAATTTCGACATGAAAATCCTTTCAAAAAACGGAAACGAACTCCTTCTCCTCGCGATGAAAGACGATGTGGCATCAAAGGGTGCCTACTTGCTGATCGAAGACCGGAACCGAAGCATGGTGGTGCAAATCTATGACGAGGAATACATCTCCTCCCAATCAATGGTTGAAGATATCATAAGAGAAGAAATCGTAAACGCATCCAGCGTTGAGAACCTGCAAGACCCACTGAAGATCGGCGCGCTTTCTAGGCTCGTCCGAGATGCCCGTGTATTCAGGGCAAAGCTCCGGGCTGCGGTGGACGGAGATGGCGCGCTGACGAGCAACATATCATGGCTTCCGTCCAGGGTAGAATCGAGAATTAGGAGTCTTTCGATGGCGGAGCTCGACTCTTTCCTTCAAAGAACCGGAGTCTTCCCGATCCCACTCGGCAAGACAGGTCATAACGAAGATTTCGAAATCTATGCTGAAGACCTTGACGGCAAACTGACCATCATAACTGGAAAAAAAGAATCGGGCAAGTCCCACCTGTCAAAATTGCTCGTCAAGACATTGGTTCAACATGGCGCATTCGTAATCATATTCGACCTTAATAACGAGTACAGCGGCCTTGGATGGAACCGTGACAAGTCGCCGTCATCGGTTCAAAAGCTCGTTCACATACTGGAACCCGGAAAATCGCTCAGATTCAGACTTGACTACTGTGGCAAGGCCGCCGTCTCCGGGATGCTAAAGAACGCCCTCGACATGCCTGCAGCGTCTCTGCGCGAGTTTTTCCGGATTTGGGACTGGCTGGCAAACAAGCAAACCCTCGGCATTGAAGCAATAGGAAACGCAGTTAACACCTGGAATATCAACGAGCTGGTCCGCGACGCCCTGATTTCACGATACCATGTCATCAGTTCGTCCAGGATATTTACCGATGAGCCCCGGGCATTCAAGTTCGAAGAAATCATGGCCGGCAACGGGAGAGGGGCCGCAATCGTCATAAGCATGGGGCAAATCTCACCCGCAGTGCGCAGGATGGTCGTAGAGCTGGTCCTGAGCAAGCTGGTGGACCTGTTGGAGCAGCGCGCAATACCGCCACTGTTTCTGTTCGCCGAGGAGGCCCATCTCTACATCAGGGATACTTATTGGGAAGACATCATTACCAGAATGAGACACTTTGGGATATTTACCACGTTCATCACCAATCAGCCGGATGCAATCAGCGACGGGATCTACCGGCAGGTGGACAATATCTTTCTCTTCAATTTCACAAATGATAACGATCTCGACAAAATAGCCAAGGTGTCACTGGCAGACAGCGACACCATCCGTTCAATTGTTCGGACATTGCCGCAGCGTCAATGCCTAGCGATAGGCAAGGCAGTCTCCGATCTTCCGATGGTCGTAAAGGTAGCTGCCGCTGATGTCCTGACAATGGGGGAAACCAAAAAATTTTTCGGCAAAAAATGAGCTAGACTATCGCGACCTGACCGTGCTTTTTTGTCCCAATGTCAACAGCATCAGTTACGGTAGAAATGAAGATCTTGCCGTCCCCTGCCGAACCGGTGCTGGCAGTATCGAGAATTGCTTTCACAACTTTTTCAACATCGGTATCTTCCACCACCGTGACAACGTTCGCCCGAACCGAGAATTCCGCAGCCAGCCTCTTCGTTCCCCTGCCAGTCTGGATCTGCGGCTTTTCGCCTTTGCCTCTTCCCTTTGCATCGAGAATTGTCGCACCGCCGACCCCAGCTTTCTTGAGAGCTTCGTTAACAGCGCTTACTTTCTCGGCAGCAATAATCGCCTCTATACGCTTCATGGCTCGTTCTAGATAATTTTGTGATATAAGGTTTTCAATTAACCCCGTTGTGCAATGTTCATATATTCATAATCGGTCTGTGATTTGCAAATATCATAAAAACGTCAGATTTGATATCTTTCAAGGATTCCAAACGGATTTAGATCAGATCTCTCAAATCGTGCTCTTCACGATAGAATTGCGGTCGCATCAATCATGCCTTCTGCCCATGCCCCAGTTTCCGTGCGAGGTACAGCTTCTTCATCCTACTCATTCCAAATGCAAGCGCTACTACCGTGGCAATCGCTATCGCCGCCTGGATTAACGAAATCGCTGCCGCATCGCCCTCACCATCAAACAAGTATGCGTCCATAGGGGCGACGAGAATTACCAGGAACGCTGCCACCAATAATACCATGGCCCACATCCCGGTCACAAATAACGAAAGGCTAGCTGTCACCATCTACATTTCACAATATGGTGAGCCAGTACTGGATCGCTATGGAAATGAATGCGAGTGCGCCGCTGAACGCAGCAAGAACAAGAATTTTTCTGCCAATTTCCTTTTCGCTGAGTGGGCCGTCCGCAAGGATTAGCCTCACCAGTGTGGCAGGGGCCATGAGCTCCTTGGACGCTGCCAGCCTGTAATCGTCAAGGAGTACAACTGGTCGCGTTTTGACCTGCCTGTGTTCAACTATTTTTTTCACGCTTGAAAGGAACAGAAATGAATTCATTACCGCGGGGAGAAGAGCAATGACTCCGATAATTTCAGAGCTCCCGGCTATGGCCAGTGCGCCGTACATTGTGCCTAACAGGAGCGTTCCGGAGTCGCCCGGGAAGATCCTGCTCGGATACCTGTGGTACTTGTAGAATGCGATGGTCCCGAATAGCAGCGGTAGTGCAGCAAGGAAAACTTCAGGACTGCCAAAGATCGCGATACTTGCCAGAAGCGGAATAAGGGCGATGATCACAAACCCGCTAGCTACGCCGTTCAACACATCGATTGAGTTGACGGTGTTGCCTGTGATTGGTATTATCACGAAAATCAGCGGTACGTAAAGGAGCGGGATGAATGCGCTTCC
>DATEEE010000200.1:0-4844 GCA_035281285.1 Nitrososphaera sp. | reverse complement strand
AAAATCCTGACAGAGCCGGACGTGGGATGAACTAGCGTGGTGAGCACCTTTATCGTAGTCGTCTTGCCTGCGCCGTTTGGGCCCAGGAAACCAAAGACCCGGCCGTAGGGCACGTCAAATGAAATGCCATCGACTGCCGCGGTCGTGCTGCCATAGCTCTTCCGCAAATCAGAAACGATGATGCAAGCGCTATCCATTTGCTCCACCGTAAGCCAGGAGTTTCACTAATTTCTGCATTTACAGCGATGAGGCCGCGCGGGAGACGACTTCTGAAAGTGCCGGGTGGATATGGATAGTCCTTGCGATCTGGTCCATCCCGGCCCCGAGCTTCATCGCAATGAGAACTTCGTGGATGAGTATCGACGCGTGGCTTCCGATGATGTGGCATCCGAGGATCTTGCCTTGTTTTGTGGCAAGGAATTTCACAAAGCCCTCCTTGTCCTCAATGGCCTCTCCCATGGCAGTCTTGATGTAGGGGTACACCGCTTTTTCGTACTGGATGCCGTTCTTTTTCAGCTCCTGTTCTGTGTGACCCACGCCGGCTATCTGGGGAGAGGCGAATACTGCATGCGGCATTGCGGTATAGTCGACGGGGCTCTTGCCTTTGTCGTGTATTATGTTGTTGTAAGCGTATTGGGCCTCGTGGTTGGCGGCATGCTTGAAGAGGTATCTTCCGACTGCGTCTCCGAGGGCAAAAATTCCCTTTGCAGTGGTCTCCAGGAACTGGTCAACTTTGACAAAGCCCTTGGGATCCGTCTCGACGCCTGTAGCGGCAAGGTCGAGCGTATCCGAGTTGGGCGTCCTACCGACTGCTACAAGCAGTTGGTCGGATTCTATTTCAGCCAGCTTCCCAGACGAGTTCTTTGCCATGACCCGGAATTTTCCGCCTTTCTTGCTGACTGACTCTGTTGCGTGCCCCAAGTAGCACCGGTATTTCCGTGAAATTATCTCTGTAAACTTTGAAGAAACCTCGTCGTCTTCAGAGGGAACGAGCACGTCCCTGCGCTGGATGATGTTTACTTTGGTTCCGAGCGCGCCGAAAAAGTGGGCCAGCTCCGCTGCGATATATCCTCCGCCTAGTATCGTGAGCACTTTTGGCTGCACTTTCAACCTCAGGGCCTCATCGCTTGTGATGTACCCGCTGGCTGCCAGACCCGGTATTTGGGGAATCTTTGGCCGGGTGCCAGACGCAATCAGAATTTTCTGTCCCTTGATGGTCTGGCCGTTGACCTTCAGGATTTTTTCTCCGGCGAATTTGCACTCTCCGTGGTAGAGCTTGGGGTTGTCGATCTCGGCAAATGCGTTCATTATGCCATCAGAGTCCGTGTCGACAATCCTGTTAGACCTGCTTACGATGAATTCGAAATCGACGGAAAAACCGTCAACCTTGATCCCAAATGCGCCTGCCGTCCTGATAGTTTCCGCCACGTCCGCGCTGTGGATCAGAAGCTTTGAAGGTATGCAGCCCCGGTTGAGGCAGGTTCCGCCCATCCTGTCTTTTTCAATTATCGCAACCCTTTTCCCGTGCTGGGCAACAGCATTTGCAACGTCCAGCCCCGAGCCGCTGCCTATTACGACGAGATCATAGTCCTGCATCGGGTGTACTTCGCGGCTGGCTTCTGATAAAGTCTGCCATCGCGCTTTCTCAAAATATATAGGCAAGTATGGGCTAGTTTTTCCGGAGATTCGGAGGTTTCAGGCGGGCATGTCTCACGATTTTAAAGGCATGATTGAACTATTGATGAAGCAAAAGCCCGAACTCGGGGCTGACGAGATCAAGGAATTGATAGAAGCAAAGAAGCGCAAGGTTGGCGCGGGTTATCTGACCGACCAGGGCGCATTGTTCTTGGTGGCGGCGGACCTTGGCATTTCGTTTGATAGCATTCCGAAGACCCAGGCGGGTCTGAAGGACCTCTACGTCGGCGCAAAGGACGTGACGGTAGTGGGCCGGATCATGAACATCTACCCCGTCTACAAGTTCACAAGGCGGGAAACCACAGAGCAGTCCGAGACTCGGACTATGGTCGTATACGACAGGGACTCGCGGGTGAAAGTAAAGCTCTGGGACAAACTGGTGCGCCTTCCAGATGATATGGGACTGCGATCAGGAGACACGATAAAAATTTCAAGGGGATACGTGCGGGCGGGCCTGGACGGAAAGCCCATAATAAATCTGGGCAGCTACAGCGCTATCGAGACGGTCAAGGACGACCCAGGCATCCCGCCGATTAATTCGCTCGTTGTTTCGGTAGACGACGTCCGCGAGCCAGTTGAAGGCGCAGCAGTAGCCGGCACAGTCAACGTCAACCCAAGGGTTAGCGATTTTGTAAATGCAAGGGGGGAAATGAGCAAGTCCCTCCAGCTCCAGCTTTCTAACGACTCTGGAACCCGCACACTGAGAGCGGTGATCTGGAACGTCAACGAGTCGAGGCTCCCAAAGGTGTTCAAGACAGGATCCAAGGCGACCCTTGTGGGGGTGCGAGTGAAGCAGGGCAACCCGCAGTACGGAAACGGCGACCTAGAGATTCACGGAGACGAGGGAACCATCCTTCAGTTTTCCGGCTCGGAAGACGAAGTGGAAGTAATGCCGCTGCGGATCGTGTCTGTGGGCGAAGAGACCGGCAAGGGAAGCTTTGTCTGCCTTGCAGCCGACAGGGGAGGGAGGACGCTCGTCCTTACCATCGACAATTCCTTGACGACGTCTGACAAGCTATCAGCGGGTACAATGATCGAGTGCGTTGCTTCCAGGATTTTCGGAAATTCAGTGACGCTTTCAAAGGACGACTCTTACCTTCGCAAGATAGAGGACGACCCGACCTTCCCGACAGTCTCAAAGTACGAATCAAAGATCAGAGACGTCCAGGCTTCGCCCGACCGGCACTACGTCGTAGAGGCGATCGTGTTGCAGGCTCCAGAGACAGTTGACGTTAACACCAAGGCGGGCGAGACGGTTTCTGTAACTTCAACGATGGTGGGCGATGACACCGGAGAGATAAGACTAGTCGGATGGAGAAATTACAGCTCGATCGTAAACAGGCTGGCTGTGGGCGACCGGATAAATCTGCTGGGCGTGACCGCAAACGCAGGCAGGGAAGGGCGGACCGAACTTACATTCCGGCCATATTCTTCAATTCAGCGTCTAGGGTAGTTTCTAGGAGAAGCAGTACGAATTGCCAGCGGAAGGTGGGCGCCGAAAGAAATCAAATGACATAATCCGACAAGCCAACGAGCTCAAGGCGCTGGCAAGGCGGCACTCGAGCAAGTCGGACGACACTTTCAAGGTAGGCGTTGAAATCGAAATCTGCCTTCTTGACTCAAAGGGCGCGCCAGTTGACGCAAAGCCGGCGATCGAAAGGCTGCGAAAATACCATGACATCGATTATGAATACGGCAGGTGCCAGCTCGAATACAAGACCGAACCTGTTTACTTTGAAAGCCTCGCTCGACTCCATTCTCAATTCGAGGAATTCACCGAGCACCTGGACATGGTCGTGCAGAAAGTTTATCGAAAGCAAGTCATTCCGGTATTTCTGGGCGCAAACCCCTCGCCGCTGATACTCCAGGACGGCCTGATCACGCAAAAGCCGAGGTACAGGAAGCTTGCCCGGTGGCAGGGCGCCCTTCCGGATGTAGAGATCGACGGAGCAAAGATCAAGGCGCTTTATGCCGCCACCGCCATCCAGGGATTCCACCTCCACCTGCAGGGCAGAAACCCTGATTTCACGGCCCAAATGTTCAACCACATCCTGAACCTTATTCCCGCTGTTATCCTTCTCGGCGCGAACAGCCGTCTATTTGCGGGCAGGGTGTATTCGATCCACGAGCCGCGGATCTACCTCTACGACCAGACGGAGCAGCAGAATTCGGGCTTTCCAGGGATCCCAAAATACCTTTCAGGAATCGAGGACTATATCGACTACATAATTTCAAGAAAGCCCGTAATAGCGAAAAACTACTTTGAAATGGTAAAGGAGCGGCATGACGACGCCAGGGTGCGGCTCAACACCGGCGCATACCGAGTGGAGACGCGCGTCATGTCGGTACAGCCGACACCAAAGACAATGATGGCCATGATCGAATTCTTTGTTGGATATCTTCACCGCGTGATTCACGAGGGGAGGGAGCTTCGGCCACTTGCGTCCGTTAGGGAGGAGCGGCAGGCAGTCGTGAGGTCGGGATTTCATGCCAAGACTCACTTTGACGTAATCAAGACTGTCAGGAACCATCTTGCATTTGCCAGGAAGGGCCTTGCCGACTTGGGGACAAAGCCCGATTTTCTTTCCATCCTGGAAAGGAGGCTTGATACCCGCAACACTGCCGGCGAATATGTTGCAAAGCTTTGGCTGTCGCGGTACGACGGGTCTGCCGAAACTACGGTCGGCGAAGTCATAGCCGACATATGGGAAAAGACGCGCAAGAACACACCGATTTCTTAGAAGACTAGTCGCTCCAGAACCCGCGTGTAATGACGTACTGGCGTTCGGCTTCGTAGATGCTGCGATACAAAAGCTCGTCGTCAACGTAGTTTCGCAACAACCTGGCGGCAGTGTCGGCGCCGACTCCGTGACCGGCCAGAACGATGACTGCCTTTTTGCCAAAGTTGTTGATGAGGGACGCCACCTTCCACGCCCTCTCGAACCTGTGGTTCTGCTCGGCAGTCAGCTTGCCGCCTGCGAGACGAGTCCGGATTATGCTCGACATCTCGTCGTCCGACCAGAAGGTCGCCGTGACGAGCCTGGACCTGCATTTCGAGCAAACGATCTCTTCAGGGACTTGATTGGTTTCCATCACCCGCTCCCATTTGCCACACCTTATGCAAACCAGCCGGTGCTTCGTCCGCTCTA
>DATEEE010000199.1:0-2570 GCA_035281285.1 Nitrososphaera sp. | reverse complement strand
AGGGACTATTTCATTAATTCAAAGGCGCATTCCGCCCCTGGATTTTTTTCCACCCTTGCCATGGCCGGCTACTTTCCGCCGGAGGAGCTCAGGACTCTGCGCAAGCTTGGCTCCAGGCTGCAGGGCCATCCCGTGAGGTTTTCCCAAAGGCAGAAGGAACACAGCGTGCCGGGAGTCGAATATTCGGGAGGATCCGAGGGAATAGGACTTTCAGTAGGAATCGGAATCGCGCTGGCAAAGCGACTGGACGACAAGGAGACCAGGGTCTACGTTCTCATAGGTGACGGCGAATCAAACGAAGGCCAGATCTGGGAGGCATCGATGGCCGCCGGCAAGTTCAAGCTGGACAACCTTGTCGCGGTGCTTGACCGCAACCGAATCCAGCAGGACGGTTTTACCGAGGACATTATGCCGCTGGATCCAACCAAGGACAAGTGGGCGGCTTTCAACTGGCAGGTATTTGAAGTGGACGGCCACAGGGTTGAACAGATCGTTGACGCGCTAAACAGGGCATCGCAGATCCACGACAAGCCTGTAATGATCATCGCAAATACCGTAAAGGGCAACGGGATCCGCCATATGGCAAATAACCCGCAGTGGCACGGCAAGGCGCCTCCGCGAAAGCACACCCCTATTCTGCTGGAGGAGCTGGAGAGCGAGATCCTGATTGCGCCTTCAATAATTGCCGGCGAGCGCGAGAACTATGAAGAAAAGATCAGAAAGGTGGAGCGCGAGGGCGTGGAAATGATCCACCTTGACGTCATGGATGGAAGGTTTGTGCCCAATACCACGTTTTTCGCTGACACGATAAAGAGGCTCAGGCGGCTCACAAGCCTGCCATTTGACGCCCACCTCATGATCGAGCGGCCGCTCGATCAGGTGCAGGATTATATCGACGCGAGGTGCGACATCATCACCGTTCATGCCGAGGCCTGCACTGCCAACGAGTTCATGGAAATCCAGGACAGGCTTATCGCAAACGGCATCAGCCCAGGGATTGCCATCAACCCCGGAACTGACGTGCCGGAATGGCTTTATTCCTGCCTTCATGACCTTGATGTCATAATCGTAATGTCAGTCAACCCAGGCTTTGCCGGCCAGAAATTCATGCCCGAAGTTATTCCAAGGATGGTGGCTTTGAACAAAAAGCTGAGGGAGCGCGGCTTTAAGGGTTATATCGAGGCAGACGGCGGCATCGACGCGACAACCCTCCAGCAAGTATACGAGGCCGGCGCAAGGGTCTTTGTGGCAGGGAACGCCGTCTACGGCGGCGCGGACATCCACGGCGCGATAATCCAGCTTCGGCACAAGGCGGCAGTCGGGCTCGAGCGGCGTCTGCTCGATCACGCAATTCATCTTTCGATCAAGCAGGACTGGATGAAAGCCCGCAAGCACGTTCTGATCCCGTACGCGAGCGAACTTGGAATCGAGGAGGAGCTCCATGCAATTAAGTAGCGAGAAAAAGACGGCGGACATGAGGGGCGCATACGGCGACACCCTCGTAGAGCTGGGCAAGGACGACCCGAGGATCGTATGCGTCGGCGGCGACACCACTGATTCGCTCAAGACCAAAAAGTTCGGCGACAGGTACCCGGAGAGGATGTTCAATGTCGGCATAGCGGAGGCCAATCTGGTATCGGTAGCCGCCGGCCTTGCCATTGCCGGCAAGATCTCGTTTGCAAGCACGTACGCGGCGTTTATCCCTGGCAGGTGTGTCGACCAGATCCGCAATACGATTTGCTACCCGTACCTTGACGTAAAGCTGGTGGTGTCGCACGGCGGTCTTACCGTTGGGCCTGATGGGGCGTCGCACCAGCAGATAGAGGACATTGCCAGCATGCGCGCAATTCCGAATATGCGCGTCATTATTCCGGCCGATGCCGTCGCGGTAAAGCACCTGATAAGGTCGATGGTCAAGACGCCGGGGCCGTTCTACATGAGGCTTGCAAGGCCGTCAAGCGAGGTTATTTACGCAGATTCGCCGGACTCGTTCCAGATTGGGAGGGGGAACGTGCTCCACGAAGGGTCCGACGCCACGATCATTGCCTGCGGGCTCCTGGTGGGCCGGGCGCTGGACGCCGCAAAGCTTTTGCGGGAGAAAGGAATTTCTTGCAGGGTGGTCGACATGTTTTCGATAAAGCCGATTGACTGGGATCTCATTTCGAAATGCGCAAAAGAGACCGGGGCCATAGTGACTGCCGAGGAACACAACGTGATTGGCGGCCTCGGTGGCGCGACTGCAGAAGTGCTCTGCGAAACTTACCCTGTTCCAATGAAGCGCGTCGGCGTAAACGACACATTCGGCGAGTCTGCCCGCGACGAAGAGATCGACACCCTGCTCGAGCAGTACGGGCTCACGGCGCAGGCCATGTCAAAGGCAGTTATTGAAGCAAGGGCCAGGAGTGGAAAGTAATGCAGATTTTTCTGGATACCGCGAACATTGACTCGATAAAAAAGTACAACGACATGGGCCTCGTGGACGGGATTACCACAAACCCCACGCTGCTGTCCAAGGAGAAGGGCAACCCTGCAGAGATCATGCGCGAAATTGTGCGGATAGTTCAGGGCCC
>DATEEE010000198.1:0-4359 GCA_035281285.1 Nitrososphaera sp. | reverse complement strand
TCTGAAATCCTATCGGCGAGGAGCTCTGCATGAGTGAGCTCGCCTGTCGCCTGAGTCTTTAGGGCGGCCGCATAAGTGACAAGGCCTATCCCCTCCATGTTGATGCCTACATACCAGAAATAGTGAAATATCCTCATTTCGTCACAGTATGCCTTCTTCAGCACGTCCACTATTACAGCGGCATTTTTGCCCAAGAGCTTTTTTTCTGTTCTACCCATGCGCGGAGGTATGCGGCCGCGGTATTTATTTTTAATAATCCTGCCGGGCTGAAATCTCTGCACGGGAGTCTTAGCGTCAGTTTGCCGCGCGCGCAGAGCCGAGTTCTGGTGAAGACTTGTTACCCTTGTTCGAAAAGTGAATGCCGATCAGAACTGCACTAATTTGCGGTATTTTTCATAGCGCCCCTCCACTTCTTCCGGCCCTAAAGCAAGAAGCCTCTTTACCCCAAAATCCTCTACTGCAAAAGAGCCCAGCACGTTTCCGTAAATGACAGCCTCCTTCATTGTGGCAAAGTCTGACCTGTCTTTTCTGGCGATGTGCCCTAGAAATCCCCCTGCGAACGAGTCGCCGGCGCCAGTTGGGTCGACCACCTCGTCCAGAAAGAATGCGGACGCAGGAAAGACCTGACCGTCCGCGTTGAACAGAATCGCGCCATGCTCTCCCTTTTTTATGATTGCGAACTTTGCTCCCCATGACGTGATCTTCTTGGCGCACCTTGCCAGGTTTGGCTCCTTGCAGAGAAGCCTGGCTTCGTTGTCGTTTATCACGACGCCGTCGGTCTTGCCAATCATTTCGACGACGCCTTGCCTGTCCCCGTTTATCCAGAACTCGATAGTATCGCATACGACTAGCCGGGGGCTGTCAAAGAGTTCAAGGATCTTTGCATTCTGCTTCGGGTCGTTGTTGGCAAGGTAGACGTATTCGGATTTTGCGTAATCATCTGGTATCACTGGATCAAAACCCGCAATGACTCCGAGCTCGGTCTTGTTGGTGATCCTGTTGGAGAGATCGTAATCAAATGACGAATCGTAGTGAAATGTCGTTCCGCCTTCCACAGTTATGATTCCCCTCGTGTCTATCCCCTTTGAGCACAGCGATTCGAGATGTTGCGCAGGCATGTCCGAGCCCACGGCTGCCACTATACTGGTCTTGCACAGCGTGCTCGCAGAGATTGAGGCAAACGTAGCGGCCCCTCCCAGTATCCTGGTCTCCGTTCGGAATGGGGTGCGCGTGGTATCAAGGGCCACCGTTCCAAAAACCGTAAGCAACCTGTATGGTGTGCGAGGATTCGGAAATAAATGTGACTGCGTCGGATTCAGCACGATTAAATAACTAGCCGGAGGATCACCGGCTTAACTTGCGGCTTGTCGTGGCCATCACCGGCGCCTCCGGCGTAATCTACGGCATAAGGATGCTCGAGGAGCTGAAAAAACTTGCGATTGAATCCCACCTCATCCTTAGCGAATGGGGCGCCAGGAATGTCAAGATCGAGACCGACTTGACAGTCGACTATGTAAAATCGCTTGCGTCACGGACCTACGATGACATCAACCTCGCAGCCCCTGTGTCAAGCGGCTCTTTCATGACGGACGGCATGGCAATCGTGCCGTGTAGCATGAAGACGCTTGCCAGCATAGCCAACGGATTTGACGACAGCCTCATTTCAAGGGCTGCAGGCGTCTGCTTGAAGGAGCAGCGCAGACTTGTGGTCGTCCCCAGGGAGACTCCACTTTCCAGGATCCACCTTGAAAACATGGTCAGGCTTGCTGGAGCCGGCGCCACACTACTCCCGGCTATGCCAGGATTCTACCACAGGCCCAAATCAATGGAAGACCTCATCGGCCACGTCATCGGCAAGGTCCTCGATCAGTTCGGCATCGACCACAACCTCTTCAAACGCTGGGGCGGCTGAGCGCTTGTCATTAGCGGCCGAGCCTGTGAAGGATTTATAATCTTGCGATACTATTTTAAGTCGGAAATGCCTGACGGAGGAGGCGAGCAGCCATAGCCCGGTACAAAAAAAAGTACGCAAGCAAGACAGTCGATTTCATAGTCCCGCTCCTCGCCTTGCTGCTCATAGGCATCATGTTCATGCTGTTCTCCTCATCTCAGGGTGGGATCGGGTTTCTTTTTGCTGCCGCCGCGGCTGGCCTTATGGTCTACTGGATAAGGGAAGTCCGGATCATGGCAAGGTCGGAGGACACAAAGTTGATGATGGCAAAAGAAGGCGAACAGAAGGACTGGGTCTATGACCTGATAAAGAGCAACGAAGAGATGGTCTTTGTCGCAGAGGTCCCCGGACCCGAGGACCAGATCAAGGTCAGGCTCGCCGAGGGATTGCTTCGGATTAGAGGAGGCCAGAATTTCACAAAGGAAGTGCCGCTCGACATAACCCAGAATATGGGCATATCGGACTACAAATATAGGAACGGCGTGCTCACAGTCAGGATTCAGAAGGTGTAGCGGTACTTTCGGCGGAGCGGCTGGAATCCTCCCAGAGCCGCATTCTTTCCAACTTGTCCTTCCGCTTTACGCCTTGCAACATTGCGTAGACGGTCTTGTGCATGCTCCCCTTTGCGAGCATCGCAATCGCGTCAGTTGCCAGCTTTACTTCCCGGTAGTTTCCGATAAATGACACGGTATGACCGTAGATGGAAATGTACGCGCCTGTCAGCTCTTCGATCATCCTTCTTGCCTTCCCTCCCTCCCCTATGATCCTGCCCCTGATCCTTTCCAGCGTGCTTGGGGACTTGCCTGCATAGTCGTGCAAGTCCATCTGCTGGAACATGACATCTTCGTTTTCAAAAAGGTGGTAAGCCCGCTCGGGGGAAAAACCCCTTGAAATCGCGGTTATCACCTCGACTGCGCGAAATGCCTCCATTTGTTCTACCGACTTTGTTCCCGTAATCGTCGCGTCCCCTGATTCGCTGTCGATAGCAATCTGTACTCCGCATTTCTCCTCGATTTGGTGCTTCACCTTGCCTCGCCTACCTATGAGTGCGCCGATCCTCTCGCGCGGAATTTTTATTGAATGTTGGAAGCTCAAAATTTATCGCCTTTTTTTATTTTTTCTACGATGGACGCGGTGTCGGTCGTCTGAATGCCCCGCTTTTCAAAGAACCTGTTGATGTTCTGGACGTCCCGGACTAAAAATTGTTTTGAATTCGGGTGCTTGATGTCCACTGCCGAGCCAAAATCAAACAGCATGATTCCCCTCTCGCTCCGGAAGACGTTGTATTCTGACATGTCGGCGTGGACGAGCTGCGCCTTCTGATACAGGGTGGCCACCTGCTCCACTACCTGCTGCTAGTCGTCATCCGTGACATCCAAGTCGCCTATCGGCCTGGCAGCGTCGCCTTCGCTGTCCGTAACGTATTCCATGACAAGTACGTTCTTTTTCACTGCCACGGGAGCCGGAACCCTCACCCCGGCGGCATGCGCTGCCTGCATATTTTTGAATTCCTTTCTTGCCCAGGTCGTCATGAGGCTCCTGCTTCCTCGCTTTATGTCCGAAAACCGCGGGTCGCCGGCTATGTACTGCATCCGCTTCTTGAACTCGGCACTGACAGTCAGGTAGATCTTTAGTGTCAGCATCGTGCCGTCAGGAGCAGACGCGAGATAGACTTTTGACTCTTTGCCGGCGGCAAGGGAGCCCTTTACTTCGCCGATCACCCCCTCGCTGCGCAGGTCATTTATCGCAAGCAGGGTGGGCACGTCAAAGACGTTGTCAAATACCTGGTAGTCCTCGGACCGCTTTACCAGCAGCCGGCTTTCGCGCTCGCGCCGGGTAAGGCGCCTGTCGGCCCTTGCAATGGCCTTGCCGCGCTCCTCAGGCATTTCAGGTTCATTGACATCCTCTGACAACCAATTTGTACAGTGACTTTATCCATTATTATCTTTGGCTACGTGCCGGCGTGCTACCGTTGCTGGAACTTGTAAATCATCAGGAACGGGACCCCCGAAATTCTCTTGACGCTGACTTCCTTTGCCATCTTGAGGGCAATGGCCTGGCTGACGATCCGCTGTCCTACCAAGTTTGCAATGTCGCATTTCTTTAGCAGCTCGCCGGCGTGACTTGGTTCTATTACCTGCTCCTGGTAGTACTCCCGGCTCAGGCTCACGACATGGCCGTTCTGCTCGAGCTCCGAACCCACCAGTTCAAGGTCGCATATGGAGACCATCATGCTTCCCTGATACCTTGTCGTCCTAGCCGCGAATTGCTCCTCCAAAACCAAGATCTATCTCGCAGCAGAGAGTAATGAGGGTTGCCCTACCCATATGACTCGATCTTTATGTCGAACGAGCCGTCCTTTCTTCTGTTCCTGTTAGTCACAAATCCAAGCGGAGCAAGCGTAGATA
>DATEEE010000197.1:0-2200 GCA_035281285.1 Nitrososphaera sp. | reverse complement strand
ATCGGCGTTGCAGGGGCATACCTTATGAACAGGCTTGGAGATTCTCGCGACATCCAGGTCGTTGGGTTTGAGCGTATGCCGGAAGCCCAGCATGATGCTGTCTGTGCCTGGGCCACCTGTGAAAATGTAATGTCCGGCCTTGCCAGGAATTGCGGTCTGAATTTTGACGACTATGTCCTGCATGACGGTAATCATATGCAGGTCGACCTTGGGGAAAAGGCCACCATAAACCTAAAGCTGAAAGGGATGGTGAGCTATGACAAATTGCGCCTTATCCAGGACATGATAAGGGGGGCCGACATCCGGTTTGGCAGGGCTCCGCGCAAGGAAGAGCTCGAGGACGAATTCGACCTCATCATCGATGCGACTGGATTTCACCGAAACTACCTCCCCAGGATTTCAAACGAGTTGTGGGTTCCCTGCGTCCAGTACAAAGTAAAGTACAGAGAGGGTGTCGAGCCTTTTGACGATTTCTACCTGCGAGCATTCCCGTCAATGACCGGATACTTTTGGTATTTCCCGCTGGGTAACGGCTATGCGCACATTGGCGCAGGCGATTTCTTGAAGGATCACAACCGGTTCGTGGACGAATTCCTGAAAAAACATCCGTGCGAGGTAATTAAGAAGGTCGGAAGGCCTGTCAGACTCACCCCACCCGCGGCTTGCGAGCCGTTTACCGATGGGCGAAAATCCATCGGAGTTGGCGAGTCAATCGGCACTGTCTTCCCGTTGCTCGGAGAGGGAATCATACCTGCTACGTGGTGCGCAGAGCTCTTTGTCAAGAACCTGCACGACGCGCAGGCCTACCGCGATTCAGTACTCGAAAAATTCCGCGTCTACGCGCTTGCATTCAAGTTCATTAAACTAAAGATTGCGGGCAAGTTTAACATGGCCCGACATGGGGCGGAGATGATAAAGATATACAGGCACATGAAGAGGGAAGAGGAACGCTATGGAATGAAAGTACACATGGCCGACATGCTCAAGTTGGCAGCGATCTAAAGCTTTAAAAATCGAGCCGGGCAACTGTTGTTTTGATGAGTTCGAACTTGGATCCTTCCAAGCAGCAACAATTGGCTGCGATGGAGCAGAGGATCAACGAGATGGTGCAGCAGTCGAGGGTACTTGAAGCCTACATGAACGACGTCATGACTCGCCAAATGACAGTCGCTCGGCTTGTAGAAGAGGCACGACTCGCTTCTACTACTATTCAGTCTATTTCGTCGGATTCTGATGTCGAATCGCTCATGCCAGTCGGGATAGGGGTCTACGTAAGGACGAACGTACCTCCGATTAAAAAGCTCCTGGTTAACCTAGGCGCGGGCGTCGCCGTTGAAAAATCGAGAGAAGACGCGCTCAACTACGTCGAATCCCGGATAAAGGAATACGACATTGCAGCGAGGCAACTCGAAACCCAGCGGCGGGAGCTCGAAATGCGTATGGAGCAAGTGCAGGGGCAGATTAACCAGATGATCAAGGCGGCGCAGCAGAATTCCTGAATCCTCTGCTAAAGCTGAATTTCGATGTTTGACAAGTTAAAAAAGGCTTTTTCAAATGCCGCAAAGGGCATAGGGCAGAAGGAAATAACTGAAAAGGTTCTTGGTGACACGCTGTTCGACCTTGAAATGTCCCTCCTCGAGAGCGACGTTGCGCAGGAGGCAGTTGAGTCACTTTCATCCAAGCTGAAAAAAGAACTTGTTGGCGCAAGGCTTGAGAAGGGCGACGAAGTTGGGAAAGTCATTCAGTCAAAGCTCCAGCGGACAGTCGCAGAAGTCTTTGCCAACGCCGGCAAGTTTGACCTTATCGAAAAAATCAAAACAAAAAAGGGCGCCAAGCAGGGGCCGTACGTCATAGTCTTCCTAGGAATAAATGGCACAGGTAAGACTACGACTGTGGCCAAGATCGCAAACATGATCAGAAAGCACGGGCTTTCAGTGGTTGTGGCGGCGGGTGACACACATAGGGCGGGGGCAATAGAGCAACTTTCACAGCATGCTAGCAACCTTTCGCTGAAGGTCATTGCTCAGAGGTACGGCGCGGACCCATCCGCGGTGGGGCGCGACGCGGTGGAGCACGCCAGGAAGAACCACATTGATGCGGTGCTTGTTGATACAGCCGGCAGGATGCAGACTTCTCGAAATCTGATGGATGAGATGGCAAAAATCGTGCGCGTGGTCAAACCCGACGCCAAGCTGTTCAT
>DATEEE010000196.1:0-3762 GCA_035281285.1 Nitrososphaera sp. | reverse complement strand
CTCCGGCAGATATGCTTCCGGCCAGAAGCGATGCCAGATATGTGAAATATTCATCAAGTGGGATGGCCTTTGGTGTCCGTGCTGTGGCTACAGGCTGCGCACAAAGCCAAGGAACCTGAAGTACAAGGCAAAGCTCAGGGCAAAGACCGCCAGCAGGATCCAGGTCGTGCCCGCTCCTGTCATAACTGTCAGAAGGAAGTAGCAGTCACCCCTTTAGAATCACGTTTGCCGACCTGAACAACTGACGCCGGAGTTTTTCCAGGTGTTGAGAGTCGCTACTCAGATCCAAGGCAAGCTGGACGAGCTTGTAATAACGGCGAAGGTAGGACTCTTTTCTGCCCACAAGGCTCGCAGCTGCAATTTTTCCGACATAATAGTAGCAGTCAGATAGCATCTGCCTGCCCAGTAGAAATTCAATCTTTGCCATTACTAGGTCTCTGTCATAATCCTCAGACTTGAGCTCGCGCAACGCTTCCAGCGACCTGGATATCGCCGGCCTTGTCGCTCGCTCCGTCCCGATGCAGTCAAGCGCCGCCTCCATTCCGTCGGCCACTGCACCTGAAGCGTCCATTTGCCTCGACTGCTCGAGCTCGTGGAGCGGCATGGGCCTGCTGCCAGCAAGCTCGATGGCGCCTGACATAAAGTGGTAGGCCGCGACCTTGGCCCAGACAGGCACGAGCGCCTCTGACTTTTCTGACTTATCAGCCATTCTGCTCAGGTAGAGAAGCGAGCTGACGATCTGCTTTCTCGCAGCAGCGGCGAGGGCACGGGCGTGCTTTTCCGGCGTAATTTCCTTGGCAGCTGAGGCCAAAGCGAGCCGCCCGGCATCGCGCACAATTCTCATGCCGTAAAGGCTTTCCGCGTTGCTCGCCGGCCTGCCCCCAACGTATATCAGCTCCACGGTGTGTTCCTGCAGTCTAACCACCTGGCTGTTGCTGGGTTTTTCAGAAAATACCGCAAGGTCGTATTCGCAGCAGTCCAGTGAGCCGAGGCCGGAAGCGCGGCAGCCTATGAGCGCAACCGCATCCTTTGAAGGTAATGACCTTGCAAAGTTTTCTACCTCCGGCGGAATGATAACAGAACGACGCAAACATCTGGCAATGGCAGCGCCTGAATTTAACCCATGACCTGCTACAGCAAACCAACTCTAATATATTAACAGCACCAAAGATGGTCTCGCTATATGCGAAAGATTGGTAGGGCACCCGCCAGAAGAAAAAAGGTCGCGCCAAAACGCAAGGACGACTTAACGGCGAAGATTAGATCGGGCGAATTCAAAATTGCAGTTTACGGCCTAGGCCACGTGGGCTCTCCTATTGCTTCCGCCTGGCTTCGCGCCGGCGCGCATGTGATCGGCGTTGACAAGTCGCCTCAAGTGCTGGATAACGCAAGGAAGGGCAAGACCCATGTGCCAGAGCCCGGGGTGAGCGAGGCCTACCAGAAAGGCCTGCGTGAAAAACGTTTCGCCCTCTACGACGACCCGGTTGCGGCCTCCAGGGATTCGAGCTTTAAGATGATATGCGTGCCCGTTCTGATCGATGACGCATTCTCTGCGGACCTCGGCGCAGTAAAGGATGTCGCGTCTGCGATCGGAAAGGGCCTGAAAGCAGGTGACGCAGTGTCGCTGAACCCGAGTGTTCCACCGGGGACCACGGAGGATGTCGTCGTCCCAATCCTGGAAAAAGAGAGCGGCCTGAAAGCTGAGAAGGACTTTTTCATGATCTACAACCCGGAGCGAATCTACGAGGGGAGGGCGATACAGGACATTGAAGAGGGCTATCCTGCAGTGATAGCCGGGGCCGGCCCGCGCAGCCTCGAAATGGGCGCCAAGCTTTATCCCATCATCTTTGGCAGGGGAGTCTTTAGAATGCAGAGCATCAGGGCTGCAGAGACTGAAAAGCTGTTCGAAGGGGTATACCGCGATGTCAACATCGCGCTTGCAAACGAAATGGCAAAGCTATGCGAAAAGGTCGGCGTCAATTTCTGGGAGGTCAGGGAGGCAGCAAACTCGCAGCCATTCTGTCACATACACAAGCCTGGCGCAGGCGTAGGCGGAGCATGCATCCCGGTCTATCCACAGTTTGTCCTGCATGCCGCAAATGCGAAGAAGGTTGAGTGCAACATCACAAAGCTCGGAAGGACGGTCAACGATTCGATGCCGGAGTACTGCGTGGAGCAGGCGCTGGAACTTGTTGACGGCTCGCAGACAGGCGAGCCAGTAGTCTCCCTGCTCGGACTAGCTTTCCGGGGAGGAGTGTCCGACACACGCCTTTCGCCGACCTACGGTGTCGTACGGGAGCTGCGAAAGCGCGGTATTAGGGACATCAGGGTCCACGACCCGCTTGTCAGGACGGATCCATCACTTCCGGACGGCGTCAAGCTCACACCCAATATGGAAGATGCCACGAGAGGCGCAGACCTGGTAATCCTCGTCGCCGATCATCCGGAGTACCGAAACCTGCGCGCTGACATGCTGGCCGGAGCCGCGGTCTACGATGGCAGGGGTGTACTCGATCCGTCGCGCTTTGCGCAAGCTATGTTTGCATCGATAGGCAGGCCCAAACCTAGTTAGGTTTAATACTGCCAGAAAAAGGAATTCAGATGCTTGGTCAAAAGCAAGAACCTTGACCTGCTGCTTACGGTTTCCTGGCGGGACGAAGACGGCAGCGTGATGCTAATTGATCAGACGAAACTTCCAAACAAACTTGTCCACGTAAAATGCAAGGACTACAAGGAAGTCGCCGATGCCATCAAGAAAATGGTAGTCCGAGGAGCTCCGGCAATAGGCGTGACAGCAGCGTTCGGGCTGGCCCTTGCTGCCAACGCAAGCAATGCAAAGGACCTGCCGGGGTTGATGACGGATCTCGACACCGCCTTCAAAACACTGAGAGCTACGCGCCCTACGGCCGTCAACCTTTTCTGGGCCCTTGAGCGCGTGATGGAAAAGGCAAAGCGGGCCAAGTCAGTCGACTCTGCGAAGCAGGCCGTGGTCGAAGAAGCAAAAAAGATGGCTCAAGAGGACATCCAGGCCAACAGGACGATGGGCGCGAACGGGGCCAAGTTGTTTAGCGACGGCGATGTGGTGCTCACCCACTGCAACGCAGGCTCTCTTGCCACTGTAGCATATGGCACCGCGCTCGGAGTTATCCGTTCTGCGATGGAATCCGGCAAGCGAGTCAGCGTGATCGCGACCGAGACAAGGCCGGTGATGCAGGGAGCAAGGCTTACCGCATTTGAGCTCCAGCACGACGGAGTCGACGTAAGCCTGATCCCGGACACGGCGGTAGGACACATGATGTCGAGGGGGGCGATCAAGCGAGTCATCGTCGGCGCGGACAGGGTGCTCCGCACAGGACACGTCTTTAACAAGATTGGCACGTACCAAGTAGCGATCCTTGCAAAGCGCCACAAAGTTCCATTCTATGTCGCAGCTCCACTGTCCACGTTTGACCTGAAGAGCAAACCCGACGACGTTGTCATTGAAGAGCGCTCGACGGACGAAGTAGTCAAGGTGGGAGGCAAGCGCGTGGCACCAAAGGGAGTGAGAATCTTTAATCCGGCGTTTGACATGACCCCGCCAGAGCTGATAACAGGTATCATTACCGAGAAGGGTGTGCTCAAGCCGCCGTTCGAGAAAAACCTCAAGTCGCTACTGAAATAGACAAAGTATTTATCGTGTTTTGCCCTTTTTAGTAGCAAAATGTCGTCAGTAACTGAAGACCAGGTGTACTCTGCGCTGAAAAAATGCATGGATCCAGAGAT
>DATEEE010000195.1:0-7654 GCA_035281285.1 Nitrososphaera sp. | reverse complement strand
GTGGTTTTCAAGCAGGTCGCCGTGCCGCATTGTAGGCAGCGATCTCCGCTCAAGGGACACGTACGGCCGATAGAGCGACATCCACCCTTCGGATGATATCGCGACTCCCTCTGCGTCAAACCTGTATCCCGCGATGTCGATCGCAACCGCCGTCCGCTGGCTGAAAGCCGGATCTCCAAAAGTTGCAAAGAACCGGCGAACGATCAGGTCGTAGACTTTGAACTCTAGTCCGCTGAGACGCGAGCGCGGCGCGACACCTGTCGGGTAGATAGCCGGGTGCGCAGGGTCGGACATCCTTCCCTGGTTCGGTGTCAGCCGGCCCCTTGAAAGCAGGATCCGCGCTGCCTCTGAATAGGCGGGAACGCTTGATAACGCCGAGATAATTCGCTCGTAGCCAATTTCTTGGGGGAGCTTTTGGCTGGACGTGCGCGGGTACGAGATAAGCGCTCGAAGGTAGAGCTTCTCCGCGATTGCAAGCGTGTACCCCGGAGACAACTTGAACAGCCTGTATGCTTCCTGCTGCAAGTCGCCCGTGTTAAACGGCGTTGGCGGATGGAGCACCACCTTTCTGGTTTCAATTTCGGATACAGTTCCGGCTCTATGGGCGCAGGCGTCCCGGATTTCTCTTGCTTCGGCAAGAGCGCCGACCCTGCGCTCGGAATAGCGCGCAGTAAACTTTTCGCCTCCGCCTTCGAGCAGGGCGTCAATTTTCCAATAGGGATCCGGGATATGGAGCCTGATCTCGCCCTCCCTGTCGTAAACGAACGCAAGAGCTGGCCCCTGGACTCTTCCAATGGAAAGGCTCCGGTATCCGCCCCTTGTTGACTTGAATGACTGCGACAGCGCCCGTGATAGGTTAATTCCATACAGAAAGTCAAGCATGTGCCTTGACCTCCCTGCCGCAGCCAGTCCCCCGCTGGGCGCGATTGTGCCGGCAAACGCGCTTTTTATTTCATCGTCAGTAAGAGTCGAAAACTTGGCCCGTCTTGATCCACTGTATTTTCCCTTGCAGGCATACTCTAGGATGCTGTAGCCGATCACCTCTCCCTCCTGATCGTAGTCGCATGCATGGACAAATTCCGAAGCCGCTTTCGCCAGGCCAGCGATGACGCCGATCGCCTTTGCGGCACGCGCATTCTTGGCGACTGGTGCCCATTCAAGGTCAAGGACCGGGAAGACGCTCCGGCTTGTTGTGACATCTGTCAAGCCGTAGAGGTGGCCTATTGCAGATGCTACGATGTACCTGGTTTCGCCGCGTGTCACGTCATAGACCGGGATTCCGGCTCGTCTCGTCTCGCTAGAGTTTCCGAGGGCCTGCGCTATTCTCCTCGCCGCGTCAGGCTTTTCGCAAATGACAAGAGTATACACGCGCCGGGTACGTGCGCCGACTTTGGCTTATTAATGCAGTCCCGGAATTCGGGTTGCCGGGCAATTATTGGAGTAAACATCCGCCATGATTCCTACGCATCGGCTTGATCGAAGCTATTTATAATGCGCAAGAGCTTTTTATCGAGATGACAAGCAAGGTTTGCCTTCTTGGCGCCGGCAGCACAAAGTACGGAAAACTCAACGAAAGCATTATAGAAATTGCGCTCAATGCGGCCAAGGATGCAATTGATTCCGCCGGGATTACACCGAAGGAAATCCAGGCAGGCTACATTTCCAACGTCTTTGGCGTGGCCGACAAGCAGGTTCACATGGCCCCCGTTATCATGAGCAACCTCGGGATATCAAATGTTCCCGGGCTGACAATAGAATCTGCCTGCGGATCAGGCTCTGTAATGTTCCGCGAGGCGTACGCCAATGTCGCTGCTGGCTTTTACGACTGCGTGCTTGCGCTTGGCGTGGAAAAGGTCACCCACACCGGCACTGCCCATAGCACCACACTCTTTTCATACTGCTCTGACTTTTTCTACGAGGGAGGCAACGGCGCTTCTTTTCCCGGGCTTTTCGCGTCAATGGCACGCGCCTACATGAATACACACAAGGCCACTGAAGAGGACCTGGCCAATGTCGCGGTGAAGAATCACGAGAATGGCTTTTTGAACCCCAAGGCTCACGTCCACAAAAAGATCACCGTGGACGACGTGCTAAAGTCTCCTGTCGTGGCTTCGCCGCTCAAGTTGCTTGACTGCTGCCCGTTCTCTGACGGCGCGTCGGCTACGATCCTCTGCACCGAGGAGTTTGCGAAAAAGAGCGGCAGGGCGTACGTAGAGATCATTGGCTCCGGCAGGGGCGCATCGCCCGCAGCCGTCCAGGCACGGGAGGACATCACCACGATTCCCAGCACCGTCGCTGCAGCGCGCCAGGCCTACAAGATGGCCGGGCTTGAGCCCAAGGACATCGACTTTGCCGAAGTCCACGACTGCTTTACGATTGCGGAAATAATCGATATTGAGGACCTGGGCTTTTTCCCCAAGGGCAAGGCAGCCCACGCGGTGAGGGACGGGGCGACCAAGCTCAGGGGTGAGATTCCGATCAACCCTTCAGGCGGCCTCAAGTCAAAAGGCCACCCAATCGGGGCGACCGGCGTGGGCCAGGTTGTCGAGGTCTTTGAGCAGTTCACTGGCAGGGCGGGCGAGAGGACGGTTCCTGGAGCTGAGATTGCGCTCACGCACAACTTTGGCGCAACCGGAGCCAGCGCGGCGGTGCACCTGTTCAGAAAGGTGGACAGGAAGTAGCAGAAGCGGGGATGGAATAGGTTGTCGGCACAGCAGCATGGGACCCGTGAGAAGTTCATTGACGCGGCCGGCAGGCAAAAGATCCTTGCCCACAAGTGTTCCAAATGCGGACACCTCATGCTTGAGACCACTTTGTACTGCGAGAAGTGTTCAGCAAACAAGTTTGAAGACACCGAACTTGAGGGCAACGGTGCCGTTGTCACTTACACGATACAGGCGGTAGCCCCGGAAGGCTTTGAGGACGCCGGCTCGTATGCCTGGGTGGTTTTCAAAATAGACGGCACGTCGTTGAGAGCTTCTGGATTTCTGCCAGGCGTCGAGAGCCCAGCGGACCTCCCGGTCGGCGCCAGGGTGAGAGTAAAAGGCTTTGACGCAAAGCACGGCCTCGTTCTGGAAAAGTAGCGACTGTATGTAGTCACGCGCACAACCTTTTTCTTATATCGCCCTTTTCCATAGTCCTTCTGTCCAATGTTCGAGTCAAAGGTGTACAAGTGCGAGTCATGCGGAGAATTCTTTTTCTTTGAGCTCGACGCGCAGGATCACACTGGCAAGACCGGCCACTCCAACTTTAAGGTGACCGACTGGCAGTCACGCGAAGACTCGAACCCGCGCATTAACAGAGGCGCCAGGCAGAAGTAGCGACTGCATAGCTGCAGCTGCGCGTTTTGTAAACAACTGTGAAGAATACTTTTCTTATTTCAGTTGCTACACGCTTTCATTGCGGAATGTTTTCGGCAGATGTCAGCTGTGGAAAATGCGGTTCGGTTGTCTACCAGATGCGGATGCTCAAGTCAGTCAAGGACTCACTCCGCGCGACAAACTCACGCTGCCCTATCTGCGGGACCGCGCTGAACCCCGCTGACTTTTCCGTCTCTGTCACCAAGCGCTAGCCAAGCCGGCTGTGATTTCTGAACGCGCCATAGTACGCAAGAGTTGCCAGCGCAGCAGTTAGCAGGTACCAGCCGGGCAGGACAAAACTGCCCATGTCAATGTAACCCATGTGCATCGAAGTCCAGTCAGAGGACTGCATCAGGAGCCCGCCCTTGGGGTCGCTTGCAAGCGGGACGGTGAGCCTGTTGGCGAACCACGCAAAGTCCTCGATGAGAATCGCGGCGATAAGGTTCGCTCCTCCAAGCATGGCCGCCTTTACCCTGTTGTGCCTGCCAAGGAGCTTGAACGTCATGTCGTCCCACAGAGCTGCAAAGCTGATGAGGACGAATATGAAAAGCATGGGGAAAAGATGGTACTGGTACATGTTGCCCAGTATCGGCTCGGTCTCCCTGCTCCTGTCAAAGTTGCTGTCCTCGACGACTACCTCACCGTTAGAGATCTGGAGAGCAGGGTCCTTGATGTAGTAATACTCCAGGTGGGCAAAGCTTGCCGCAAATACAACGCAGATTATGGCAGTCGAGATAAACTCAATCTTGCGGGCCCCGAGATGGGCCTTGATGTGCGCGCGCTTTGAAAGCCCGCTGTGATCATCTTCGTGGCCGGCCTTGACCATCCAGGATAGTGTGAACCTGCAGCATATTAAAGGAATACAAATTCTGGAGTAGCTCAGCTTTGTAGCTGCATTTGGTGCACATACTTCAACACCGGGTTTTTTTCAATTTTCATTAGCCGATGTAGTGTAAGATGGCAGGGGGTGCGGAGAAGCGTCAGCAATTTGTAAGCCAGATCGGAAACGCAACCACCGTAGTCTACAACCAGCTTGGCCGGCTCAGGCTGATTGACCGGAGGTTCGCCTCAATGGAGGCGCACTTTCTCGAACAGATTGCCGGCAACATCAAGACAGGAAACAATACCCGTGCCAAGATAATTGCGACGGAACTCTCCAACGTAAGGAAGATTCGCAGGACTACTCAGCACACGAACCTTGCGCTTGAGGCGCTCGTAATCCGGTTCAGCACGATAAACGAGTTCGCCTCAATCCTCGATACGATTGACCCGACGATCGAAATGATAAGGGGCATCCAGTCAGAGCTCACCAAGGCCATCCCAGCCGCAAATCAGGTCCTCTCTGATGTATCCACCGTAACGACCGACGTTCTCGTGAACTCTAACATCAGGGCAGAAGCCAGGATTTCGACTCCGATGGATGCCGACGCACTTCTTATCCTGAACGAGATTGAAGGTGCTCTCGAAAGCGAGGCCAAGGCCAAACTACCGGAGGTTCCAACAGGGATGCCCTCTGCCTCTCCGGCAGTAGGTCAGGTGCAGGAACAGGGCGTGCTGGTGGAAAGCTAGAAAAAGAGTTGACCTTTTGGTCAGCTGGCCCAAGTAGGGTGGATCGTACCTTTGGTGAAAGATATTTTACAAAGTAGTTTTAATCATTTACCTTGATAACGGGGTGCGATGGAACAGGTGAGTCTAGATTATCAAAAGGACATTAGAAAAGGCGGAGTTCTAGAGTCTGCGTCAAAGCGCGTAAGGATGATTTTCTCTGTCATGGCAAGCCCTAACAGAATCGACATTCTGAGGATTCTGAACACTAAGGGGCCGCTCACCTATTCGGAGCTCAAGGCCCTTGCCGGATTCAAGTCAAAGAAAGAGTCGGGCAAGTTTGCCTACCACCTGAGAAAGCTCCTGCGCCAGTTGCTGGTTGCCCTAAACAAGGCAGAGAGGCGCTACACCATCACAAACCTTGGCAAGCTCGTGCTAAGCCTTGCCCGTCAGATCGAAGAGCGTTCCATAATTGAGAGCGGCAAGATGTACGTCCGGACTACGCGGCAGACAATCGAAGAGTTCAATTCGCACAAGATAATCCAGTCGCTTGTCAGGGAGGCTAATCTTCCCCTTGAGCAGGCCAACAAGATAACCGAAGAGGTGGAGAACAAGATCTACAAATTCCAGACCTCCTATCTCACTTCTTCTTTAATCAGGGAAACTGTCAATTCCGTACTGGTCGAGCACGGCCACGAGGAGTACCGGAACAAGCTGGCAAGACTCGGACTCCCCTCTTCTGATATTGTCGAGATGCTTTCAGGTGAGGATTCGGCGCGAAACGGGATAGGCGGCATCATGAACCAGGTCGCCGGCTCGGTATTTTCAGAGTACCTAGTCTTTAACACGATGCCAAAGGACATCGCGGACATGCATCTCTCCGGCGAAATAAACATCGGATCTCCGTCGATCTGGGGACTCTGTCCCGACACCGTATTCCTTGACCTGGGTGACCTCGAAGACGGAGTGGACCTCGGGGCCCGGTTTCTGAACGTGTCCAGGCTGCCAGCGATAAAGTCGCCCGAAGACGCCGCCTCTGCACTTCCTCTGATAATTTCGCTACTGAGCCGGGAGGTTTCAAACGAATTTGTGCTTGAAGGGATCATCCCCGCGCTCTTGAGGAACACAAGAGATCTAGAGGACCTGACATCAAGGTTCGCCAGAGCTCTCGTAGCTTCCTCTGCCGCGCCTTCTTCGGGCGTGGAACTCCCCACGGCGACAATCGCGATTCCGACTGACAATTTTGAAGCCAAACAGGTGAAGGCGCTGGTGGACGGCTACAGGAAATATGCGGAGGCAACTCCCGTTCCGCGGATCGCACTCGCACTGACGCATGGCGGCGACGGCAAGTCGGGAATAAAGGACAGCCTTGATGGCATAACGGCTGCAGTCAGAGGTGGAGGAATCATTTCGATCTGCACGGGGCAATTGCGGGCAACGAATGGCATTCGAAAAATGGATGTTGCGGGCAAGGGAACAGCTACAGGGACCATTGCGCTCCATTCACTTTCGATAAATCTTCCGCGACTTGCGTACGAATCGAACAAGGATGAAACCTACTTCCGTGCAAAGCTCGCGCTCCTGATCAAGCCATCGCTGGCCGCCATGTCGATGCGCAAAAAGACCATCGTCGACAACATAAAGCGTGGACTTACTCCCGCGGTGGCAAGCAGCACAGGCTCTATGCAAAGGGGTAGCTCTAGCATCGTGATCAACCTTACGGGCGCAAGTGAGTCCGTCTACAACATATTGGGCCAGGAGGGCTCGAGAGGAGCGGAAATCATGCAGAAAGTGCTCAAGACCTCGTCTGACGTCGTGTCAGCCCAGGCGAAGCAGCTTGGAGAGGAAGCCACGGCAGGGATTTCAATGATAGCGGACGGCAGTGGTATGCGATTTGCAGGCCTGGATTCAGACAAATATGGCAAGGTTTCACTCCTTCAATCGCAGAATACTGCCAGCTATTCCCAGGGAATGACATTAAATGGTAAAAGCCTCCTTACTGACAAAATTGCTGTCCAGGAGGGAGTGATAATAGACAGGCTGCTGAACGGTGGCTTTGCGGCCCTTGTGGATATCACTGACCTTGCACCCGGCGAATCTAGGGTCGCTCTTGAAGTGGCAGCGGAACTTCCATTCTTCAGACCAAAGGTCGCCTACGGAATCTGCGCCACCTGCGGTCGGAAGCCAAGGTCTGCTTCGGACAGGTGCGACTATTGCAAGTCGCCGCACAAGCTGCAGATTTATTCATAGCTGCTTTTCCCGCCGCATCATCATTACATTTTCAGATTATGATGAAATGCGGGCATAGCCGCAATCGGCAACCGTCTTGGTTCCGGAAAATTTTTGTATCATATGTAAAAAAATTATGCAATCGACTTTGGCTTGCCTCTTTGACTCGAGCACGGCGTACCTCTGGTATAATTTCGCTAATAATTTGCATCCAAGATTTCGTATTAAATGTATAAGTAGAAGTAGCTTTGTGTACAGGGCGGGATGGCGGGAGTTACCGAGTTTAATGATTCGAAAGAATCGCTGATTTCGAAAATCAGAAAACGTGACGGCCGTATCGTAAGTTTTGAACAATCCAAGATTTCAAACGCGATCTACAAGGCGCTGGTCGTAACAGGCAAGCCAGATTATCCGCTGGCGGAAAAACTTGCAGCTAGAGTTGTGCAAAAGACCCTGGCGCAGGGCTACGACCCAGCAAAGCCAGCTGTTCCGAGCGTCGAAGACGTGCAGGACATGGTAGA
>DATEEE010000194.1:0-17614 GCA_035281285.1 Nitrososphaera sp. | reverse complement strand
AGCCTGCGGCTCCTTCGGTAAATATTGCTGGCAGTATCTGCAAGACTTGTCAGCTTGGCGTACCTTTGTGCCGTCCATGTGTTCAGTCCTGTGCGCGTCGATCAGCGTAATTTCATCGCGGATGGCCGCGATCTGCGGAATCAAGCTGCCCTTTCCCGGAAAAAATGTTGGTGACATCATGTCGGGATCTTTCGGATGCTAATCGACAATCGTTAATTAGACAATAGTCAAACTAAATTAACATACGCATTCACTCCTGCTGCAGAATAAAACGCGAATGAAGAATATCGTCGAACATAAATAATACTGGTTTGCGAAAAGAAGAGGGAAGAATTCGGGATGCCAGCAGCAGCTATCTCAAAATTTGTGAGTCAGACAGAAATCGATGAAACTTTCAAAAGCCTATCGCCGTCGCTTGGAGGAAAGAAGGACAATTTTTTTGGTGTGCTTTTTCTCTCCAAGAAATTCAACATCGCACCGTCGGAGGCCGCGTCGTTTGTTGCAGTGGAAGGCACGACTGACGAAGGCATCGACGCGTACTACCACGACAAGGAAAAGAAGACACTGTACCTGTACGTGTTCAGATGGTCGGAAGATCACACCCAGTTCAGGGAGCCGCTCGAAAAACTGGGAAAGGTGGGGATCAGCAAGATCTTTTTTGATCCGACCAGGTCCGAGTCCGATCATCCACTGGTCCTTTCGCTAAAGACCTGCCTGTTTGAAAACTGGAAGACGATCGACCGGGTCGTAATCGATTTTGTCTTCAACGGCGATCCTGTTGACGCGGAGCAGAGCAAGGTGCTCAGCTTCTTGAGAGAGACGGTCGAAGACAAGCGGAGCTTCATTGAAAGTTACCTTAGCAGGATCGGAGAGTCGCCGGGGATCCACGACCTGATATTTCACTATGTCTCAAACGTCAATGCGCTTGGAAACGTCACTTCGTCCCGCCAGACGGCAGAGTATGTCATCAACTTTGACGGCTCCCTTGCGATCCCGCCGGCGCGGGCCTCCGGAGAATCTGGAAATGCCGGAAACCAAATGACGGTCACATTTCTTTCGCTTGCAGACCTTCACCGGATGTACAGCGATCTTGGCGAGCGGTTCTTCGAAAAGAACCTGCGATCCGGACTCGACGAAGGAGAGATGACAAACATCCAGATCAGAAATTCGCTTCGGACGATCCTCGAAGGGCAGGAAGATCCAAGGAACTTTACGCTCTACCACAACGGCATCACTCTGACGGCACAGATCCTCGAGATCAACGGGCCCTCCAGCGTTAGAATGGTTGAGCCACGGATACTCAACGGCGCGCAGACCGTCAAGATCATCAAGCAGTTCGTTGACGAGGAGACCCAAAGGCAGCACCGGCGCGCAGACCATCGCGCAAAGCGGAGCCAGGCAGCAAAGCAGTCGCATGGCAAGCACGAAAGCGGCGCCACCATTGACGACAACAGCAGACTGCTAGCAACAGCGACCGAGCCAGCGTCGGCGTTGCAAAAAATGCTAGGAGAAACAAAAGTAATGGCAAGGATAATTCAGTCGAGCGATGACGCGTTTCTCCAGAGGGTAACGATAAACAACAACAGGCAAAACCCCATAATGCCGTGGAACCTCCGGGCCAACGACCTCTTCCAGATAAGCATTGAGGAAATTTTTGCAAAGCAGGGCATCTACTATGAGAGGAGGGAAAATGCATACAGGAACATAATGGAAGAGGATATCGAGGGCAGCCTAGACGCAGAGAAGGGAGTAGTGGAAGTGAGAAAATTCGCTCAGACATTACTGGCCGCGCGCGGCCAGGTAGACAGGATCTCTGAGATGAAGGAGGTCTTTGAAAACGAGTCGTGGTACAAAGACGCATTCAGGGACCAGTTCCTGAATGTTGAGCCGCGCAAGCTCATTCTCCTGTACAAGATCCAGTACAGGCTGCAGAGCGTTATTCGCGAAATCAGAAGCCAGGGCGCCGACAAGTACGGCTACGCGCCAAAGGCCAAGAACCTGATCTGGTGTCTTACGATCCAGGGGCTGCTAAACGACAGCAGGTTCGAAAAGCTCGTGGAGCAATACGGCAACTCCACAGGAGTGGAGGCTGGCTTTACGGAGCTGCTAAAAAGGCTGGCAAGCACCAAGATACGGTTCATACTCAGCGACGCGTTTGACACCAAAAAGTACCGCGACCAGATGGCCGATGGCAAGTTCTCGTTCCTAAAGTCAAAGGCGGCGCTTGCCGACTGCATGAAAGTTGCGCACTCGCGCTTTGGCTGGGAAAAGAAGTCGCTCTGAAAGTCAGGTCCGCGCCTGCTTGCGGAGCTCCGGCTCCCTTTTTTCCGGGACCTTTGCAGACGTCCACTTTAGACTTTTTGACCTAAATGCCACGTCGAGCACCCCCTTGATTATCATGATGTCGATCAGGTGCTTGTATCCCACTACCATCAGCGGGGAATAGAGAATTATCTTCCAGTCATCTTCTTCGTCTACCAGCAGCGCGATAGCCGAGAGGACAAACTGGAGCGACGTGAAAACAAGGAACGAAAGGAGCATGAACAACCACATGCCCTCCAAGAGGGCTAGCACACCTGCGGCTCCGATCATGATTCCCAGCATGGGAAGCATGAGCATCGTAAAGACTGTGATTGGGTAGCCATAGTTTCGGAGCATGCCAAAGCGAGAGTTCGTAGCGATGTCTTTGTGCTTTACAAACGTCTGCATGTTTCCCCTGTACCAGCGGATCCTCTGCCTGTACAGGTCGCGGACAGTGGCCGGTGCCTCGGTGAAGGCCAAGGCGCCAGCGCTTGCCTGAACAACTCTGCCGCACTTGAGCGCCTTTATCGTGATGTCGAAATCCTCGGTAAGCGTGTCCTTGTCATAGCTGCCGGTCTGGCGCAGGACCCGCTTGCTGAACGCGCCAAGCGCGCCAGGCACCACCATCACGACACCGAAAATGTCAAATGCCCTCCTCCAAAGATTAATGCCCACAAGGTACTCGAGCGCCTGGCAGTTGGTGAGCAGGCCGACTCTGTTGAGGACCTTGACGTTCCCGCCCACTCCGGCGACATTTGGGTTCTGGAAGTACTTTACGATTATCTTCAGGGCATCTCTTCCGACTATCGAGTCGGCGTCGACCGTAACTATGTATTCGCCGTTTGCAAAAAGCAATCCGTGGTTGATCGCAGACGGCTTGCCGCTATTTTCGGGCTTGCTGATCACAGAGTAGTGGATGCCTTGCTCCTGAAATTTCTTGGCGTGCTGCGATGCTGCTGCAAAAGTGTTGTCAATCGAGCCGTCGTCCACCACAATGATTTCCTTGCTGGGGTAGTCTGCCTCAAGGAGAGAATCCAGAACCTTTGAAATCGACTTTTCTTCGTTATACGCCGGTACTATGATCGACAGCAGGGGAAACGACGCAGGCTGGCCGACGCTCCCCTCCAGCCTTTTGTGGTAGATGGTCAGCGGGACATTAAGGAAAGTGTAGGTAAAAGTTAGCGCAAGGCTAAAAGAAACGATGGCCGAGTAGATGGAAAAATCCGGCCCAAAGTAGTTGGCGACTTCAACCGAATAGACCGCAGCTACAACGAGGGGAAGTACGAAAACGCACAGGTACATGGTGAATATAGATGCGCGCTTCCTCTCCTCGCCCTTCTGCCGCCGCCAGGACGCGATCAGGTAAAGGCATAGTATTGTAATCGATACCATCGAGGCCAGAAAGACAAAGGCACCCATCATGATGGTAATCGTCACAGCCACGAGGAACGGGAAAGTGGCAAGAGCGGCCAGCGTCGCGGCGCGCTCTTTTTCCCCCGCCACTGCTCATTTCCCCTCTTCGTCTTCTTCTTTGGGGCGGGTTATTATCGTCCTGAGCATTCTTTCGAGGCTGTCCCTGTCGACATCTTGCTCCTTAGCTTCTCTCTGATCCTCACCGACAACCTCCTTCATGGACTCGATCAGCTGGTCGAGCTGGGAGTCAGGGACCTGCTCCCGCGGGATGGTCGCCATAATCTTTTCTACTATTGCCTCCGCGTCGTCACCAGAAGACTCGATTATCTGAATGCCGTGGGCCCCCGCGAGTTTTCTGGCCCCGTCAGTAAAGCCCGGGACGCCGACGACCACCTTCCTTTCAACTTTGGCGTCAAGGCACCTTGCAAGGAAGTTCAGAAGAGACTCGGGTTCAATAAGCCCCGCGGACTTTTCGATTTCAACAGCGATTGCAGGCTCTAGTATTTCGTCGCCCCTGTAGCCCACAATGTCAAAGGTGTGCTGCACTTGCGACGATCCTACGATCGCGGCCCTTGGTGCGGCCTTTATTCCCTTGCGGCGCAGGGCCTCGACGACCGCGAGGTGGAACTGGAAGCCGGTCTTGTCAAGGTACCTGGCGACAGCTTCGTGGTCGACAACAAAAGCTGAAAGCGGCTGCAGGCTCATTTCCTCCTTGGACAATGAACTGCCGCAATTGAGGCACACGAATTGCATCCTGCCCTCCGGTGACAGCGCCTTGCAAGAAAGGCACGCGCAGTACGAGCCCGGCTTTACGTAATCAACACCGATTGCCCTGAGCTTTTTCTTACACTTTGGACAGAGCAGCCCACCCTCGCCTGCCTGGAACTTGGATTCGAGGTCGGTGTTGCCGCATGAAAGGTGCTCTATCACCTTTCCCTGATAGGTATTGGTAGAATTGCACACGGGACAGGCTACTTTTACAACCATCCCATGATGGCTGCAGCGGCTGCAGATACGGACATAGTCAAAAGTCTCCTCCCTCACTATGCCGAGGCCCTGCAGCGTCTTCAGAATGTCAAGCTGCCTCGCAAAATCGTGGTCAGAAAAGCCGGTGTACGTCAGCCCACCTTCTGCCTTGATGAGGGGCTCGTACCTCGAGATCTTGTTCTCCCTGATTTCCGCTATCTTGTCAGATATGGCACTGCTATCGGACCTGAGTGGAGGGGATGACGTAGCAATCAATTCGAAAACACATTTCTTATCTATTAAGTTATGGTGATTCGCGTTCCATGAGATGGTCGGTGCTGGACTGTAACCGGTCTTATGTAACGCGCTAACCATTTAATTGAACTCTATTTTACGCAAATACGTTGGCAAAGAGGCTGTTCGCAATCGGGGTAGGCCCGGGGTCTCCGAAATATCTCACCGACGCTGCCAAAGAGGCGATTCGGATGTCCAAATACGTCGTCGGCTATACCTACACCCTTGCGACTATAGAGGGAGTCGTCGACAGGTCAAAGCAGCGGGTCTTTGAAGTAACAATGAAGACTCAGGAAGACGTGTACCAAAAGATCCACAAAGAAATGCGCGACGGCGAATTCTGTACCGTGCCATTCACCGGCGACGTGAGCTTTTCAGAGTCGGAGGTTGTTGACCGGCTGCTGCAGATATGGGGAGACGAAAATACTGAAGTGATTCCCGGAATAAGCTCGATTCAGCTGGCGGCCGCGAAGGCTAGAGTCCCGATCGACAAGTCGCTAGTCGTGACATTCCACGTTACGGGTGACATAGAGCAAAAAAAATCAGACCTATTGGAAGCGGTTCGCAAAGGCAGGAGTGTCATACTGCTCCCCAGGCCATGGCCGAGGGATCCGACCAAGCACTTCATGCAGTCAGAGATCGCCAAGTTTCTGCGCGGGAACGGAGTCGACACCGCTTCGCTCAAGGTGATGGTCTTTGAGCACCTGTCGACCGAAAAAGAAACGACCTTTTCTGGCTCGGTTTCCCAGCTCGAGGGCCGGGAATTCAGCGACCTTTCGGCCATGGTCATCGACCAAGCAAAGCGCCAGACATATCTCGATTTCTAGCGCCTGTGCCGCAAGAAGGCGAGCGTGTCCGAATGAATTTAAATAGCAAGATGTGCCTTCGATAGCCCATGTCAATAGATAACAAGTCTGTTGGCATCGCGGAGGGCAAAATCTCAATGAAGTATTGCGCGGAATGTGGCGCAAAGATGCCCCGTACGGTGAGAGTCTGCCCTGCATGCGGTGAGAGCCAGTCCTAAACCTCTCTTCTTTTTCTGAAAATCCAAGATTCTATTGAAAGCAAAAAGTGCCGAGTGCATAAGGCGATGGCGCAGAGTATTTCTAGCTCGGAACAAGGCCAGCGGTGTCCAGCCCGCCAAAGAGTTGGATCAGCTCCCACTCTATTATGGCGGCAGCAAAGAGCACGCCGACAGCAATGCCCAGTTCGATGAAGGTGGGCTTGAGGCTGTCTTCATAGAATGCGCGCCTCTGCTGGGGCCTCCATGGCTTGTCCTTTGCCAGCCGGGCAATGAGCATGCCACTTCTTGACATAGCCATGGCATAAATGAAAAGCTCCATGATCCCAAAGGGGGTGATAAAGACCAGCTGAGGCGGGAGTCCTTTGAGCTGTGGCGTCACGTCGACTATTGCGCTGTAAACGGTGCCCGTGGCAAATCCTACAAAGCCGCCGAACCCGGCGCCTGCTGCCGGAATGAACATGACAAGCGCAATCCTGAGGTTGTTGACAAATATCCCCATCGCGTCAATGCCCTCTATCTGCTCGGCGAACTGCTCCCTCACCATCGCAGATTCTTCTTCGCTGAGGGGAAAGTACGCGCCAGCGGAATACAACGCAAGAAAGACCGCGGATGCGATCCCAACGTACAGGAAACGGCGCTTGAGGTTAAAACGCAAGATGACATGTGTTGGCCAGTATGTCATAATATAGTTTTGTTGGCGCACCGACAGCAAGCTCTTCTTTTTATTGGTGGGGCTCCCTGTTAAGACATCGTGAACCATACCGGGACAACCGGAGCACTGGGATCGATATTTCCCGACTTCTTTACCCCCGGAAATGAGCCCATCGACTTTGTCGTGCAGGACATCGCGGTAATCATGGTGGTGGCAGCAATAATGCTGGCCATTACGTTCAAGCTAAAGCAGCCGATGGTGATAGGCTACATAATTGCCGGCATGGTAATTGGGCCGTTCACGCCGCCGTTCAGCCTCGTGCACAGCCCGGAAACACTGAATCTCTTTGCAGAGCTGGGCATTATCATGCTGCTCTTTGTCACGGGCACCGAATTCCCAATAGGCAAGCTCCGGTCGGTCGGAAGAATATCGATTATCACGGCGCTGGCGGAATCACTCGGAACACTGGTGATAGTGTTCTTTATCGCCCAGAACCTCGGGTTCTCGTTCAACGACTCGGCCTTTCTTGCCCTCGCCCTTTCTGTGACAAGCACCGTCATCACAATCAGGATTCTCGAGGACGTCGGCCTGATCCGGGACAAGTCGTCAACTCTCATACTCGGGATGCTGATAGTAGAAGACATCATTGTGATTTCAGCACTCGGCGTGATGCAGTCGGTCATCACTGTCGGCACGGTGTCGTACCTGGACATTCTGATCACCCTATCGATCGTGGCCGGCTTTATCGGAGGCACCATAATCATTGGCAGCAAGTTCGTCCCCCGCGTAATCGACAGGGCTGGCAGGACGAACGACTATGCCCTTCTGCTCATCACGATCCTGGGCCTCGCATTCGGCCTTTCATTCATTGCAAATGGCCTCGGCATGTCCGTCGTGATAGGCGCATTCCTTGCCGGAGTATTGGTCGCAGAATCCAAGAGCGCGGCAGTAGCCAGGATCATCACGATTCCTCTGCGCGACATGTTTGCCGCCCTATTTTTCATATCCATTGGCGCGCTGATGAATGTCTCCCTGATACCCGTGTTCATTGTGCCGGCGATGATCTTGATCCTCACCTCATTTGCATCGAAGCTGCTTATCGTGACCGGCATACTGGTGAAGGGGGGCTTTGACAACACCACCGCGCTCCGGTCGGGGCTCGGAATTTCGGCGACCAAAGGCGAGATGTCGCTTGTCGTGGCAAAGGGAGGGCAGGACGTGGGCGCGATCTCCTCGTCAATACTTCCAATTCTCGGTGTCGTTACGATCGTGACAACTTTTATCGGACCTTTTATTATCAGAGTCGGGAGCAGGTTCAAGCTGGCCGAGCCGACGGAAGCAGACTCCCAAAAGGAAGGAAGCAGGGATGGCAATGCGGACTAAAAAATACGGTGCTCCCGCGCTGCCGCTAGCAACAGCAACAACAGGAGCACTCTTCAGTTCGTTCTGTGCAACAGGCACGCTCGTCTGACTTCTTTTCTTCCATCCCTATAGTTTACTTGGGAAACTATTTAAGTTGTCAAGTTGCACCACTTACAGTCGGTGTAGTAATGGAAACAGGCAAGCTCCCAATGGCGCCCGGATGCGGCTTTTATGGTTACGACGCCGATACCCTCATGGCAGAGACTGCCAGGCTCAGAAAGATAATCACAAAGCGGGGTACGCTGGAAATTCTGATACCACTATGCTGCTCCACGGATCCCGTCAGGTACCGACAGTTCCGCAAGTCGCTCAAGGGCGTGAGCAGCAAGACCCTGGCCAGCCGGCTAAGGGAGCTTCAGAAAAATGGCATACTTGAAAGAAAGGCGTACAACGAGATCCCGCCGCGCGTGGAGTACAGGATGACTCCCAAAGGCCAAGAGCTGGTCGAGGCCGTGTTGAGCCTACTCCAGTGGATGCGCAAATGGTCAGGCGCATAGAAGCGGGGGCGCCGGCACGGCGGGCGGCATGTAAAGCTCGTCAGTCGACTCGAGCGCCATCTGCGCTTCGCGCTCCTTCCTCCTCTTTTGTTCTATGAGCAGCCCCGCAATGTTTTGCGATCGACCGAGGTGCCCGAACCTAATCGTGCACCTGATCCTTGCAAGCAACTTTGCGATGGCGGCCGAAATCCTTTGCATCAAAAGGTCCCTAATCGAGCACATGCCGAGCAGCTGTTCCACGGTTGACTTTGAATCACTCCTTACCGTTATCATTACGCGCCTGCTCTTTCTGCCGCGGCGGATCGCTTTTTTGATGACCTGAAGGTTGTCTGCTAGGGCGAAATATACTGCTAGCATCTCCATACGCTGCACCCCGTACCTTTCGTTCTTTAGCGCTGGTTTGAGGACCCTAATCTTTTCCTTGCCGCTATAATGGTTGTACCACGCAACGTACCCTGAAGGCGAGGCGTCAGCATCGATCTCAATGCTGTGAGGTCGCACCAGCTGTAATATGTGAAAACAAGTATTTGAGCATATCACATTTGAAAAATACGTTTTCTATAGTGAATGTAAAAAGGTTGATGGTGTGGCCCCGCAGCGTCATTCTGAGCTGGCTCGCTTTCTGCCGGCGGGGTTTCCAGTCAACCTAATTAGACGCCGCAACCGGGATTGCCACCGGGACAGAGAAAAGCCTTTCCTAACGGCAATACTGGTGCCCCATAGCTGGGCATAGATCAAGGAGATCTAACAAGTCAATTTCGGGTACTGAAATTAACCGTTTGCTCCAACCCATGTCGTGCCCGACACGAGCTGCAGGATCTGCGGGGGAGAACTCAGGCCGATCGGGAACTGCACACAATGTGGCAGAGCAATCCTATATGGGTGCCCGAAATTTTGCGTATTCACCGAGACGCGCATCCACATTGACTGCTTAAGCGGACCCGCCGTAACCTGCCGCGGCTGATTTCATGCGCTTCCTGAAGTTGGCGTACAGTGACCCTCTGACTTTTGACTCGGTACCATAAAGGCTAATGGCGACAACCGACTTTGAGGCCTTCAAATACTCCAGCGTAATGTCGCTGTCATGCAACTCGCCCAGCATGTCCTGTATCTGCTCGAGCAACTTTACATCTAGCTTCAGTCCGAGCGCTGCAGAAGCCTGCCTGCTGAACTTGCGCGCGGATCTGCTATCCAGAGATTCAAGGATGTATCGCAGCCTCTTGAAGTCTTTGCGCAGCGAATGGAGCTCCTCAATCTTGGAACTGTCTTCAAGAGCAATTGAAAGGTTCTCGCCAAGTTTCTTGCAGAGTTTCTGAACCACCTTTGCGGCTCTTTTTTCAAGCTCTTTGGCATTTGACCCCTTAGACGTAATGCTGCCGACATTCCTCAGAGCCTTCGCCTTTGCCAGCATACTGTCAGACTCGGATTTCCTTCTTCGCTTGAGGTCAGCGGCGAGCCGGCCCGAATTCGGGGAGAGCGCTGCCAGTCTGAGCGCGATAATGTCGTAGTCTCGCACTCTGCTATTTGACTTGAAGAGCTCTCTGTACTGTACAATTTTTTTCATGTTTGCCTTGCGGCTCTTTTTATCGAGCAGTGCGAACATGCTATCCAACCGGCGGATAGAAGTCCGAATGTCGTGCACGTTCTTCTCGTCATCCGGATTTCTGATAAAAGACTCCAGACGCCTGCCCAGCTTTGAATGCAGCTTTTGGAATCTGGACACTAGAGCCTTAACCGCATCCATGCCTTATCCGCCGCGGATTGAGCTTAGAAAGTGTTGAATTTTGGTCTGCAGGTCAGAGTTGATCTCCTCTATCGTCCTGTTGCCATTTATTATGAGGAGGCTATAACGCCGCTGCATTCTCTGAAATTCCTTGGCGATCATTCTCTGGTAAACTATGAAGGACTCATACATGTCGTCGGAGAGGCCGAGGTCCGCGCCAGACTCGTAGTAATCAAGGAAGGTGTTCTTCTGGAAAACTCTGTGGACGAGCTCGTCGGGATCGACGTCAAGGTAGAAAACAAGGTCCGGAACTATTGCAAAGCCGAAAAGCTGGTGCAGCCAGTTCCTGTTTTCTTTCCTTACAGCTGCCCTGGCCATCAGAGTATAGATGTACCGGTCGGCAAGAACAATGTAGCCGGCACGCAGCGCGGGAATTATCTTGTTTTCCAGCTGGTCGGCAAAGTCGGCAGCGTAAAACAGACTCATTGTCCTTCTCCCAAGTGTGAGCTGCCTTTTCGCTTCCATGATCCCTTCGCTGACAAGCTCTGATCGCTTCAGACCTGTGTTAAGCACCGCATGCCCCTCTGCTTCCAGCCGCGTGGTTATCATTCCTATCTGGGTGCTTCTGCCGGAGGCGTCAGGGCCTTCAATGACAACGAGCCTTCCCTTCACCTGCTCGTCCTGCACGTACGGGATCCCCTTACCATAGTACCTTAATTCATGTGGTTGAATCCTGATTTGCGATTGGGTCATGCTGGCCCTCCCACTAGGCGCTTGTTCGCCCTTGCCTTTGCAAGCTGGTTCCGAGGGAGAATCTCTATTATCTTCTCGCGCACCTGCTTTTGCTGCTCCTCAATGTCGGTTGTTCCGTCTATCACTGAGAATCCCTCGGGCTCCACCATCGACTCGTACTGCTCGACTATTCTGCCCTGGAATATCCTGTAGCTTTCAAACGGGTCGTTGGACAGGTTGAGGTCCATGCCCGCTTCGTAGAACTTTAGCTTGGGCCTGTTCTTCACAATCCTGTCAAACGACGTTTCCACAGGGACCCTGAAGTAGAATGCAATGTCTGGCTTTACCGCAAAGCCATAGACGTGCCGCACCCATTCCGGGCTACAGCCCCTCACAACATCTCGGGCAAAAGCCGTATACATGTACCTGTCCGCAAGAACGATGTAGCCGGCCCTCAGGAGAGGAAAGATGTTACGCTCGTACCTTGCTGCAAAATCGGTCGCATGGAGAAGGCTGAAGGTGGTTGGTGTAAGGAGGTTCTTTTTCTTGCCCTTTGATATTATCTCCTTGACTTCCTCAGATGAATTCCATTCGGTGAAAAAGACAGGCATCCCGATGTAGCGCAGCCACTTTTCGAGCAGCCGTATCTGCGTCGACTTGCCCGAGCCATCGACGCCTTCGACTATGACGAGCTTGCCTGGAACCGAGCGGCCCTGATTCTTCCTCAAGCAGCCCTTGCCCCCTGCTTTGACTTTCGGGCCAGAACGATGGTTTCCTTCTCTGTTACTACAGAGCAGTTCACCGAAACATCAAACGCCTGCTCGAATTTCTTCACCGCCCTGGCAAGTAGTGTTGGCGGCACGAACTGCCTTGCCGCATTGGGGGCAAGCCTAATGTCCACCTTGCTTCCTTTTATCCCCAACCTAGCTCCCATCCTGCCGCGCTCTAGAATGGTCGAAAGCTCCAAGCAGGCCGAAACCTTCTCTATCGATCGCTTGTTCTGCGGCTCGAGTATCGAGCGGTACCTGGAGATCAGCCACGATGCAGCCTTTTCCTTCCTAGCATGGATGATTGATAGCGCAAGTATGAGCTGCTCCCTGTGGCTCAGAAATGAACTGTCTTCGTCTATCATTAGGTAGAACATGTTATTCACATTCGTCATTGCGGGTAGCCTTGAGATCTCCTTGATGGCATGGGCAAGTATCGTCTTTTCCTTTTCGCGCATCAGGCCGCCATTCACGAGTTGCCGGACAAAGGTCACCGTGTGTTCGGGGAGTAATTCCGGCTGGCATGCGAACGTCACGTGCGCCTTCGCCTTTTCATTGTTTATCCCTCCTGCTTTGTAGAATGTCCGGGGATCCCTGACAAAAACAGAGAGCACCCCTTCGCGCAGGCCCTCAGCGCTCACCACAACTTTCTCAAAGCCAAACTTTCTCATCAGGGTGTGTATGATGGCAGAGCCGGCTGTAATGGTCTCGACCCTGTTGCTCCCTATGGCTTCGGTTTCAGAAAGCTCATCCGCATCCATCTCAGAAAAATCGCCTGCTGCTTTGGAAACGGCCTCGTAGTCTAGATGGTAGTTGTGGATCTTGTCAAGTGCATAGTCCTTTTTTTCCTGGTCGTACCTGGCCATCGCCCTCAGCGTCCCGCCTACGCCGACCAAGGTCGTGTCCGGGCTAGGACAAAAGGTCTTTGGGTCGGGGAGGCTATGGAGTACATGCTTCACAAGCCTGGCGCCATTCTTTTTTGAAAATGTCCCATCGCTCCTGCCAAAGCGCTGCGTTAGCCGGAGCGCTCCCAAAGGGTACGACTTTATCCTCCTGATGTTGTAGTTTTCCGTGTAGACAAGTTCGATGCTGCCGCCCCCGAGGTCAAAGAATAGGGTGGTTGGCAGACAGGTCGCCCGGATTGCGCCGATGTAGGAATACAACGCCTCCTCCTGCTCCGAAAGTATCTTGAATACAAAGCCGGTCTCGACGCGGACCTTCTCAAGAAAATCTTTGCTGTTGCCGGCCTCCCTCACCGCGCTTGTAGCGACGGGCAGGACGTGGCGCACCGAGTCGAAGTGGATGATGTCCTTGAATATCTTGAGTGCATCTATTGTCCGCCGCACCGGCTCCTTTCCCAAGTAGCCGGTCTTGTGCAGGCCTTCTCCGAGCTTCACCTTGACTCCTTCCTGCTGGTACGGCCGGAAAGTGCCGTCCTTTGCGATGTCATAGTTGACGAGCTTTACGGAATTAAAGCCCAGATCAATTACCGATACTTTCATTTTCGCAGCGAAGCAAGCTCAAAAAGCCGCTGCTATGATAATAACATTCCCTATGTGGATCATTTAGCCAGCTTTTTCATCTGCCTCGGAGTAAGGAGCCACCTGAGCTCGCCCCTAGGCTTTGGCAGGAACGACGTTATCCCGATTTTCGCTACGCCGGCCTTTTTGAGCACGATCGCTGCAGACGAGCTGCCGAAAATAATCTCGCTTGCCATGTTGCTCAAGTACGGTTCGTGCCCGACGATTAGGACGGAAGATTCCTGCTTGAATTGGCCCAGCTTTCGGAACAGCGCCGCCCTGTTCCCTTCCGGCCTGAGCTCGTGCCATTCCTCCACGCTTCCCTTTTTTATTTTCAGGACCTTGCAAACTATCTGGGCGGTCTGCAGCGCACGCTTCAGAGGGCTTGTGGTTACAAGATCGAGATCTACGCCGAGCTCGGAAAGGGCGACTGCGACTTGCTTTACCTCTTCCTGACCCATAACAGTGAGCGGGCGGTCAGAATCCCTTCCTCCCGCAGGCACTCGCTTGCCTGCTTCACCGTGTCGTAAAAGATAAAGCTCCATCATTTGACTCGAACCGAATTTCATATATCAATTTATCAGTGTCGGCGATGGAACGCAGAACCGTGACAAAGTTTCATCGGGAGGCAATCACTCAGATGGCGTATTCTAGCCGAATCTTCCGCTGATATAGTCCTCGGTGACCTTGCTCCGTGGGTTTTCAAACACTTCTTTTGTAGGACCAAATTCCACGAGCCTGCCAGTCATCTTTTCATCCACCATCATGACGCCGACATAGTCTGAAATTCTCGCCGCCTGCTGAATGTTGTGTGTAATAATTACTATCGACAGCTTCTCCTTCAGGCGAGTAATCAGCTGCTCGATCTTCGCAGATGCTATGGGGTCGAGTGATGCAGTAGGCTCGTCCATAAGCAAAACTTCAGGCCTGACCGCCAAAGCCCTGGCGATGCAGAGCCTCTGCTGCTGGCCTCCAGAGAGGCCGTAGGCATTTTCGTGCAGCCTTTCCTTTACTTCGTCCCAAAGGGCCGCCTCCTTCAAGGCCCATTCAACTCTTTCCCGGATATTGCCAGCAAAGCCGTTGACTTTTAGTCCGAAGGCAATGTTATTGTAAATACTCGTCGGAAATGGGTTGGGCTTTTGAAATACCATCCCCACGAGCCTTCTGACTTCAACAACGTTGACGCCGTCGGAACAGATGTTAACACCGTTGAATATCACCTCGTTGTCCACCTTCCCGTCCATGAGGTCGTTCATCCTGTTGAAGCAACGCAAAAGAGTGCTCTTTCCACAGCCCGACGGCCCAATGATGGCAGTCACTGCGTGGCGGGGAATCATGAGACTCACGTCTCTGATGGCATACTTGTCGCCATACTTTACTCCAAGATTCCTGCTTTCCAGGACAACCTTCTGGTTTACTTCAGTCCTGGCTTCGTAGTCCTGCGCTTCCCGCTTGGTCGAGCTGGCGCCATTCAAGCTAGCCTGGCTTCTACCAAGGCTAAGGCTCCAGATATTTGCCAACGCGGTAAATCTGGTATTTTTGCTAATATCGTTTTCCTATATAGAGTACATAGAACTATTCGAAGTATGAGCGACTACGTGCACCCACTGGTTGTCGATATTCTATGTGTGATGTCTTCTTATCCATGCCTCACTACTCGCAGGACATGAACAAAGGAATAATCATAGCTGCGATAGCAGCGGCCATTGCGATTGGAATTGGTATTGGAGTAGCCGGCACAGTTGGCAATCCCAGCGCCTCAAGCGAAACCAATAGCCCCGCTCCTGCCGGTCAAAATACAGCTAATCAAAACCCTCTTCAAAGACTTGAGGGATCCGTCAGCATAGACGGCTCAAGTACGGTATATCCCATAACAGAAGTTATCGCGGAGGATTTCAGCAAGAATAACCCGGACGTAAAGACGACTGTAGCAGTTTCTGGAACTGGAGGAGGCTTCAAGAGGTTCGTAGTCGGGGAGACCGACATTAACGACTCTTCAAGACCAATAACCCAAAAGGAAATCGATTCAGCCGTTACCAGCAGCGTAAGATGGGTAGAGATACCGATAGCTCTGGAAGGCCTGACGATAGTGGTGAATCCTGATAACAACATCATACCAAATAGCTGCATATCCATTGAGGAGCTGAAGGCAATGTGGCAGCCAGAACGCACGGCAACATTATGGTCCGATCTGGACGGCTCGTATCCTAGTGAGCCAATATTGCTTTACGGCGCAGGCCCGGATTCTGGAACATTTGACTACTTTACAGAGCGCGTTGTGGGAACTGCTAGGTCTTCAACCACTGACTACATACCGAGTGAGGACGACAATGTACTCGTGCAAGGCGTAGCAAACGACAGGTATTCACTTGGTTACATACCACTTGCCTATGTGGAGGAAGCCGGTGACAGGCTAAAGATACTGAGTGTGTCGGAAACAAAGGGAGGAGAATGCGTGCTCCCAAATAGTGAAGACATCATATCTGGAAAATACCCGCTGGCAAGACCGCTATTCATACACGTCAATTACGACAAGCTACAAGAAAGACCCGAGCTCCAGGCTTTCGTGGAATACTACCTCACGAATGCTAAAGATGCGACAGCAAGGGTGGGATACGTCCCGCTGTCTGACGACTATTACCCGGCAGCACTGGCCGCGCTCACCTCGAAACAGTATTCGGCAGACGACCAAGAAACCTTCAATAGCATATACAAGTAGCGGGACAAAGAGAAGCTATGCGTTCGTGGCTGAAAAAGAAAGAGGACAGCACACCTCTTTCATATACTTTCCAAACGGACGAGTACAAAGCGACGGTCAGCAGAAACAGGACCATAGACCTGATCGTAAAATTCGCGCTACTTGTTGCAGCTCTCCTCACAGTAGCCGCGATAATTATTATCATTTACTCGCTTGGATCAGAATCGGTCGGTTTCTTTTCAGATGTGAATCCTATTGACTTCCTCTTTGGGACGCGCTGGGCAGCGTTCTTTGACGACAAGTCCTTTGGTGTGCTGCCGCTGCTTGCAGGAACCATGCTCACTACAATGATTGCATTGGCTTTTGCCATTCCTGTGGGCATCGGCTCCGCCGTGTTCTTGAGCGAATACGCGTCGCCGTGGCTACGATCAATGATAAAGCCAATACTAGAGATCCTCGCCGGAATCCCCACGGTCGTCTATGGTTACATCGCGCTGTATTTCATAACGCCGAACCTCCAGGCATTCATTCCGGATCTATACACCTACAATGCCACGTCCGCGGGTATCGCCATGGGCTTTATGGTGGTGCCAATGATTGCATCGCTGTGCGAGGACGCGTTCTATGCAGTGCCTCAGAACCTGAAGGCTGCTGGCTACGCCCTTGGCGCCAGAAAAAGCAGCGTCATTCTCAGAGTCGTAATTCCCTATTCCCTCTCGGCTGTTTTCGCTGTAATAATACTTGCAATGGGCAGGGCCATCGGAGAGACCATGATAGTCACGATCGCTGCGGGCCTGCGGCCAGCGCTCACACTAAATCCGTTTGAAAGCATCATGACAATGACGGCAGCTATAGCACAGGCAGCGACGGGCGATGCACCCGTGGGCACGCTCGAATACACGTCGCTATTCGCGGTTGGCATCTACCTATTCGCAATTGTCGCAGTTCTGAACCTAATTTCTGGAATCATAAAATCACGGTGGGAGATAAAACATGAATAAGCTAATTGCAAAGGGAAAGAGCGGAAACCTCTGGGAATTTGGTTTCGAGGCATACGTGCTCGTCGCAATATGTGCATGCATCATAGTCCTTACGGTACTTTTGGTTAATGTTACGATAAATGGAGCCGGCAGACTGAGCCCAGGACTCATAGCGAACTATCCGTCCAGCAACGTGAACGAATCCGGCATGAGGCCGGCCATCCTGGGTTCGCTGTACACCGTCGGACTTGCGGTGGCAATCGCGCTGCCTCTGGGAATAGCAACGGGTCTCTACCTGAACGAGTATGGAGGCAAGAATAGAATCAGCAGGGTGATTCAATACGCCCTCGTCAACCTGGCCGGGGTCCCATCCGTGATATTCGGACTAGTGGCCCTAAGCTTCCTTGCGTACACCATCGGATTTGGTAGATCGGTGCTGGTGGGCGCGATAGCGCTGGCCTTTCTAGTGCTGCCGCTGATAACGGTGACAACAGTCGAAAGCGCCAGGATGGTCCCCCTGACACACAGGTTCGCTGCATACGCTCTCGGGGCGAGCAAATACCACGTAGTATTCAAAGTGGTTTTTCCCAGAATTGTCCCCACGGCCATGACGAGTTCGATCTTG
>DATEEE010000193.1:0-5197 GCA_035281285.1 Nitrososphaera sp. | reverse complement strand
AATGACCTTTCAAAAGCGCTCTCTAGCGAAAACATGCTGATTGGAGTCCCAGAAACTCTGCGCCATGTGCATTTCGAAGCAAAAGTTGATGAGCGTCCTCCGATCAGAATAGCTCTCCATGTACCTGCCGGCTGCGTTGCCCTTAGCTTTTGAGGCTCGGATCAAATGATCGCAGAATCGCTTAACTCAATGTTGGACGCGGCATTTGCTCCTCTCAACATAGCCGTGGCAGCGCCTGTTGGGGTGATGATGCTCGGGTTAATCACTGGCTTTCGACATTCACTAGAAGCTGACCACGTTGCTGCGGTATCGACGATCGTGGCCTCGCAAGGTAGCAAGAAACTCCGCCGCGCTCCGCTCGTTGGCGTCCTGTGGGGGCTCGGGCATACTGCGACCTTGTTTGTTGCAGGCCTTGCCGTCCTAATACTGGCAGTAAGCATCCCTTCAGAGCTGAGTGGCAGACTCGAATTCCTGGTCGGAATCATGCTCATTTACCTGGGAGCAACTGCGCTTACGGGATTTAGCTTCGGAAAATTTTTCCGTGGGTTGTCCGGCTGGGGCTCCCATCGGCACGAGCACGTCCACTCTGATACAGGCATAATTCACACTCACGAGCACCGGCACCACGACCATCGCCACGGCCACAAGTCAATCTTTGTTGGGATGGTGCACGGGATGGCTGGCAGCGGAGCGCTCATGCTCGCCGTGCTGTCGAGTATAGAATCCGTCCCAATGGGGCTTGCGTACATCGCCATTTTCGGCGCCGGTTCGATTGCGAGCATGGCCGCAATGAGCACATTGATAGGACTTCCCTTTTCTAGGGCCGGGGACTATCGACGGCTCAACCTTGCACTGAGGTACATCGCAGCGGGGATCACTCTTGCTATCGGCGTCGGGCTTGTGTACGAGCTGGGCATGATAGAAAAGGTATTTTTCTAGTAATAATGGTGCATGGGCCGCTGCTTTTTGCCGAGTCTGTCAAAGTGGTCGTGTGCGTGCTTTTTGTCGCCGCCGGCGTGGGAGTGCTCCGTTCCGTCGTCGTGGGTATGGGTGTGCATGACCGGCTTTGCCATAAGGACGTCATCTACGCGGAGCAACAAATTTGTGACTTCGACGGCAGTCTTTAGCACCTGCTGCTTGACAAGGACGGAATCCACTATTGCCGGGTATGTCTCCTTCACACTTCGCTCGATTGCATCGACTCCGTAGGTACTGGCCCTGCCATTTGACATGGCGTGCATCGAACGCAATCGAGCCAGCGTATCTATCTCGTTCATGCCCGCGTTCCGCGCTATGGTGAGTGGGATCTCTTCGATAGCGTCGGCAAACTTGCCGACTACGATCTGCTCACGTCCGCTGATAGAAACCGATGCTTCCCTAACTTTCTTTGCCATTGCCATTTCCGCACAGCCGCCTCCTGCGACTGTCGCCGGCAACCTGACGAAATTCCGAAGTACCGAAAGCGCGTCCAGAGTAGATCTGTGGAATTCATCCAAGGTTCGCTTTGAATTCGCACGCAAGAGAAGAGTCACGGCCTTGGGATCCCTGCACCCTTCGACAAAGACCATCCTGTCCTCGCCGACCTGCCGTTCATAGACCCTGTCGGCATTGCCCAGCTTGAATTCGATGTCGTCGTGATGATAGTGCCCACGATCGTTTTCGTGATCGGCGTGATGATGGTGGTCATGGTCATGATCATGCTCGTGATCCAGCCTACCCGCTATCGAAGCGCCCGTGGCTTTTGAAAGCCATATCAAGTCGTTCTCCTTCACCCTCCGAATAGAAATAATGCCTGCTTCTCTTAGGAAATTCTGAGAGAAGGTGTTGATGCCTTTGCGGGAAAACACCACGTTGGCTCCAGAGTCAACAATGTGCTGAAGCTTTGATCGAATCATGCCGGACTGAGCTTCAGTGTATTCACCGAGCTCCTTGGCCGAAGTAATCAGAATTTCGGCGTCGGTCCTAGTCCGCTTGCCTTCAAGGTCTTCGTCGACAAGCAATATCCTGGCTCCTTCGACGACCTTGGGCATTGCCGAGCTGTCGATGGTCTTGTCCAGAACAATGCCAGAGACTATCTGGATGTCGGAAACATTCCCCTGTTTTTCCTCGATCTTGACGTCGTCGATGTCTACACCACCAGAATCAAGATCGGCGACTTTGCAGAAGGCGTCCACTATTAGACGCACCACGTCATCCCCTGCGTACGAGAGTGCCTTTGAGTCAAGGCAGGTTCGGACGAGCATTTTCATCGCACGCCTGTCGGAGCGCTCCGTTTTCTGGGACAACCCTTCGAGGGCGCCAAGCGCAAGTTCTAGCCCACGGGCGTAGCCGTCAGATATCGTTGAAGGAGCAATCCCCATTTCCAAGAGCTCCTCAGCCCTGCTTACAAGCGCCCCGGCAAGCACAACCACAGAAGTGGTCCCATCTCCCACTTCGTTGTCGACCGCGTTGGATGCTTCGATTACTACCTTGGCCGCGGGATGCTCCACATCAATCTTGCGAAGCAGAGTTGCGCCATCCTTTGTTACTGTCACCTCTCCTAGCAGGTCGACAAACATCTTGTCCAGGCCCCGGGGCCCCAGCGAATTTCTAACGAGTTCGGAGATCAGCCTTGCCGCCAGCAAGTTGTAACGCCTGGCCTGATCGCCGCTGCTTCGCGCAACGCCTTCGCCCAAAAGCTGTGGAGCAGTCATGAAGATGCTCTATCTCTTGGCCGGCCAATTATAAAAGTTGGATGGACGCCTAAGCGATCTTCGCCTGCATGACTTCTTTTCTCACGAACCCTGCAAGTGTCGATAACAGCCATTCGATCCTGTCGATTGAGTCGTCAAGGATTCTCACAACTAGTCCGCAATCGTCAGGGAGTAGCGAGCTTGCGGCGAACATGCCACTCTGGCGTACCAGGGCGTTGACCCCCTGAGACATCCTTCCAATTGCGTCTTTTCCTGAGATAACGTACAGGGTAGACCAGTTGTCCTGTTCTCCGAACAGCCGGCCAAGCGCCCTCTTTCCCTGAATCGCCGGTAGGATGTTGCAACTATCGGCGAAAAGCAGCTTGTCAGCTGAATCAATACCGCGGACTCTGAGAAAGCACGCATCAAAGTCGAACCGCTCGCCCGAAGCATTTCTGCCGGTAGAAAGCGTCTCGGAGTAAAGTACCGTTGAGCCAGGCGCGGTGCGAATCGTAACGTCCTGCAAGAACCTAGACGACCTGTAAGGTATCAGCTGCTTTGGAAAGAATTCCAAATAGCTCGACTCGTTTGCCGAGATCTCGACTTCTTGGACTGCATAACCTTTGTCCATCCTGTACAACTTTGTTGCCGACTGTGTCGTGATACGTGCCATTGTCCTGCCGCCAGCCTCGACTCGGACTAGCAGCCTGTCCCCCTGAAGTACGCCTCCCGCCGATGACATCACATATACGTGCGCCATTCCCGGTATTTTGGCGTCAGGATATAGCGCTCGCTGAACTAGGAGCGGGGCGGCTACTTCCTGGTGACGGATCGCAGTTTTGGAAGTAGAGTTGTCGAACTCCATCTCTATAACAGCGCGCCCATTAGCCCCCGTGAAGTCGCCATATTTTTCAAATTGAGTCGGTACAAGCAATGTCATCGCGATTTTGCCGCCCTTTTCTTGCGGATTGAGGCAGTCCTGAATCTGTCAAACAGGAGACCCTCTGCAACGTGATCCGCCACCCGCTCGACGCCCTGTCCTGTCCTGCAGTTTATGAACTCAGTAGGCCTGTCAGCTCTCACAACCTTGGCATCCCGCTCCATTACAGAGAGGTCGGCCCCCACGTATGGTGCCAGATCGATCTTGTTAATCGCCAGCAGGTCGCACGATTCGATCCCAAGCCCGCGCTTTCGGGGATACTTGTCGCCCCCGGAAACGTCGATTATGTAGATGAAATAGTCTGCCAGGGCGGGGCTGAAAGTGGTCATTGTGTTGTCGCCGCCGCTTTCGATAATTATTAGGTCGAGCGTTGGGTCTTTGCGCTCAATCTCTTCAATGACTGCAAGGTTTATCGAAGGATCTTCCCGCACGGCTGTGTGCGGGCACCCTCCGGTAGCTATTCCAATTATCATGTCTTCCGGCATGATCCTGGCTTCAGTCGCAAGAACCCTCTGCATTCGCTGCGCGTCCTCGCTAGACACGACATCGTTTGAAATGATGCAGCACCTGTATCCCCGTTTCGTGAGAACTGGCACGAGCATTTCAATCAGCCGGGTCTTGCCGCATCCCACCGGGCCGCCGATTCCAAGCCGCGGAATGCGTCTAGTGCCGCCGCGAACATTGGCTGAACGCAAAGTAAGATGTTTGAGCGCTGGTTTATGTAATAAACATTCTTAGTTCGTCGCGCTCGTGCTGCATTTGCAGTATTTCTACCAGGGGGCCCAGCTGCCACAGATCGTCAAGGCCGGGCTTCGCCTGCACGTTCTCCACGTACTCTGCCAACCCAGTCAAGATGTCCTGGGAGTCGATATGCGAAATTAGACCAAGCCTGATCGCCGATCCACAGATGCCGGCGCTATAGGAATACAGCATCATGCGGACCGCGCTATTATTTGGGATCTTGAACGAGAACGCGGCGACAGCGAGGCATGCCGAGTACGTCCCCGGACTCTTTCCTGCATCGATGCTACGACTAAATTTTCTTGCAAACGGATTCGAAGCAGAGTGCAGCACCGAATTCAAGAGTTGTCTGCCTGACCTCGTGGAAGCTGTCCTCACTTCGCGGGCAAGCTTCATCGCGTTGCACAGGTTGTCTGCCGCCACTGCAGATGGCAAGTCGTCAGCACGCGCGGCGTCCATCACGGCAAGCAAGATTCTGCAGTCGCAAGGGGCCAGCCTAAGTTCGATCTGCTGTCGAATAAAGTCGGCGACTCCATCGCTGTCATTTACTCTTCCGGACTTTGCGAGCGCCTCCAGCCCGCCTGACGTGCCAAAGGTGCCGGAGGGAAAGAAAGAGTCGGCCAGCCGCATGAGGTGGAACTCGTGGCTGTCGTCAGTGGTGATGATGTTCGCCTCCAGTTTCAACCGTGGGCAAAAACACCTTTTCCTCAGTAAAAAGCTCGACTCCGAGACCGCGGAATAGCTTCTTGAACGATGTCAGCTCGCTATCCGCCATTGCAGGAAATGATATAGTCTGGCCCTCAACGGAGATCGGCCTGTGCCTGTTTCCGATAGCGTGACCCGC